>NZ_JAVRHM010000025.1:0-48204 GCF_031846525.1 Autumnicola patrickiae | reverse complement strand
ATTTTCATTAAAAGCTTCTACAGATGCTAAAAAGAAAGAAAGTCCAAAACAATTCAAATGTGATTCACTAAAGTATTTTTGAGGTGGTGAGACCCATTCTCCATTATATTTATATTCTATGGTGATACCATTAAGCTCATCTTCTTCACCAATAGTAACAATTTTTATTTCCTGAAATGGTTCGTCAGGGTTCATATACTGATAAAATCCATTTATTTTTTCGGAAAAAGTATTAATAAAATTTTCAAGACCCTCCTTCTGTTTTTTAACGAATTCATTATAAATTATCTCTAGGGATTTTCTCTGGTTTTCTAATTTTATACGTTCCTTTTCAAAGAATTTTATTTTTATAAAAGCATCCTTGGAAGCGGAAACATTAGAATAAACAACAGCTGAATTATCTTTTTCTTGAAGTTTTTTTATTTCTTTTATTCTATCTACTATCACAGATTGAAAATCGAAATCTGATATTTGAATTCCGATTGTATCACTATTTGGAATTTTATTTCCTGAGGTTACTTTTTCATTACTTGCTTGTAGGAATTTTTCTAACTTTTCCTTTAAAGCAATCGTCCCAGCTTGTATTGTTTTGTGCTCCTCACTCTTAATCAACTTTTCTAGTAATACATTATCCAGTCTTTTTATACGTTCTATTGCTATTGCTCCTACAGATTGCTTGGCTTTATCAAAACGTGCTTTTTTCTTAGAAGACTCTTCTATTTCTTTAAGCCGAGCAGCGATTTCCACGCGGAGGTCTTCAATATTTTTAGGTTGGAGGCAAAGCGGGCAAGTTTCTTCCTTGTGATATTTTTTTGCTAAAACTGTATCTCCGGTTTGTAGTAATTCTGCGAGAAAAGTTTGCATTATACTTTCGACATCTTCCGCTATTTTCTCGAATTCTTTATAGTATTTACCGTACTCTTTATTAATGAATTCAATTTCTGACTTCAAAGTATCTGTAACAGCTTTAACCTTTTCCAAAAAAGTTCGCTCTTCATTGAGTTTACCATTAGCACCTTTCATCAGATGTTCCAGAAGAAAATCAATATTCTCGATTTTCTTCACCTCAATACCAGTTTTTAAAGGGGCTACATTTTTATTTATTACTTCAATAAAATCTTCTTCCCTACTAATTGCAGCTCCAATTTTTTCAATAAGTATCGTTTTTTGAGTATTTATTTGAGCTTCAAAATTTTGGTTTTTTATTTCTGTTTTTAATGAGTTATAGCTTTTCCTTAATACATCCTTTTTTTTAGTAACTTCTGAAAAACCAATGATGTCTGATAAATACTTGAGTTTGTCGCCTTTAGTATTATCAATAAAATCCCTGAGATATTGATAACGTAGAAGTAAATTTTCCCTAGTAGAATCTTCAAGGTACTTCATAAATACTTCGGTTGTATTGGTAAACTCCGTACCAAGTTTACCACGCCTAACAAATAAGGATTTGGTTGCATTAAGACCCTCTCCTTTAGTATAAGAAACACTTACTTCAGATACATCTTGCTCAGTAAGTGTAGCATTTCTTAAAGCATCCTTTAAATCGATCTCACCACTTGACAAATGGGAAACCCTATTTGTATAAAACCATTCCAACGCATCAGAAATACTGCTTTTCCCGGTTCCATTGTCACCATAAAGCAAAAGAGATTTTCCAAGTAAAGGTAGTTCTAAGCTTTCTTTTGCCCCCCTAATTCCTTTAATTCTAATATTTTTAATCTTTATCGACATCCGTTTCTCTTAATGTTTGTAGTCCATTTTTGACATTTGTATCTGTTAACTTTCCGTCTTTATATAGTTCATTCAAGATTTGTGCGACTTTAGGATCAACATTTTCAATTTTATCTATATTTCCAAAGAAATCATCTAATATTTCTTTTCCTGATTTTACTTTTTCTTCCATAGTTTTTACTTAAAATATTTCCAATCGACTTTGAAGTTAGTGGTAAGCGAATTATTCAAAATTTCAAATCCTGTTTTATTATTACAAATGGGATAAACCCCATAATGCTCAACGAAATTCAAAATAAAATAGCTCTCCAAATCTTCTATCCTAAATTCCCATATATTTCGCAACATCTCAAAATTTATATAGGTAAACAAAAGAGGCTCAACTTGTCTATAACTTGATAACCCAATATTTTTAGACTTCCCATCGAAATGTCCACTTAATCTACTTCCAATACTGTTAGTCCTTTTTTCGCTCATACCGATATATAATAGTTTTGAAGTTTCAAATGGATATCGAATTTCGATAGATTGAGTAAAAATAAAATACAGTCCTGCAATACCATTTAAGGGCTTAATATTAGATTGAATAAACTCCTTAGGACTATCAAAATATATAGTTACTTCATTAGACATATCTTTTTTAAAACGCATTAAATTTATCACCCAAATAATGCTTTAGATTCCATTTTTTGGTAGTGTCCAAAGCTCTTTCCAACACGATTAATTTTTGGTCGGTATTTGTTTTAAAATACCCAACGGTTTCCTCTGCTAAACTTATATCTAAACAAATCAGGGTTTCCTTTTCGCCATCTGATGCCATAAAAATCTCATTCTCCTTAAATTGTTCCTGTTTCTCTAAGATATAGTTGAGTTTAAAACCGTTCTTTATTAAAATTTCGGTAATGAGTTCTTCCCGGTTAAAAGCAGAAACCAATTGGGCTTCTTTTTCGGTGATGTATTTTTTAAGCAAAGCCAAATTTTCTTCCTCTGACTTTTCCGGATCGGGAGCATATTCTACTCGTGGAAAATTAGATTTCACGAGTTTAAATACTTTAAAACCTAGCCCTTTTAATAATTCTTGTTTCTCCTTGTTTTCAGAGAATAAATCCGCTTCTTCCTTCTTCTTTTGAGTGATTATTTTTTCAACTATTCTTTTATTGCGTTCAATAGTGATATCGCTTAATTTTTTATAACCTGCTTTAAAAGCCTCGCTTTTTTCTTCAGCTGCCTCTGGAAACTGAACCAAAATGTAATTTCTTATCAAACCATCTTCTTCATTTAGTTCTTGTATCGCCTGTCCAGTAGTCCCAGAACCAGCGAAAAAATCAAGAAATATATCACCCTTATTAATAGGAATTGAATCAAATAGCAATTTGATTAATCTGCTAGGCTTGGGATATGAGAAGAAACTTTTCCCTTCAAAAAGTTTTTCAATTTCAATTCCTCCATCACTTTTAGTAGAAAGAATAGACCTAAGCAGAAATCGTTGGACTTCATCAAAATATGTTATTGAACTTGGCTGGGTATTTTCATCATTGCTAAACCAAATTCTGCCACAGAGAAAGCTTCCGTCGTGGAGTTCAGTAATATCTTGATACTTTCCATCTACAAAATTTGCCGCTTCATTAAAAGTATCTCTTTTCCACCTCCATCCCCGGTCTGGAACTTTGACGGGTTTGCCAGTTTTAGGATGTTTAACTGTATAATTTGGTCCAAAGGTATCAGCATTAGGCCAACTCATATTTATTTTACCCCATAATCTGTAATCAGCATTTAAAGAATTATATAAAGTAATCCCTCTATCAAAATCTCTTTTTTTATAAAGCCGCTTTATTTCCTTCTCAGCTTGTGCTATCGGTTTTTTCTGTTTTTTTAATTTAAATAACAGTCTATTAATCTCTTCAATTCCTCCCTTTTTCATCGTAAACTCGTGTTTTACACCCGAGTTTTTTACATAGAGTAATATATATTCGTGAATATTACCTATACCCTTATCGTTTTTAGGTATTCTCTTATTCCAAGTTATACATTCAATAAAATTTTCTTCTCCAAAAATATCATCACACAACTTTCTCAAGTGATGTATTTCACTATCGTCTAACGAGATAAATAAAACTCCATCTTCCTTTAGCAATTGCCGAGCAATAAGCAATCTACTGTACATCATATTCAGCCAATTACTATGAAAACGACCATCTGTTTCTGAATTCGTATCAATACTTACTCCATTCTCAGTCATTTCTGAATCCTCCCAATAAGACTTCACATCTTGTTTCCAAGTATCTCGATATACAAAATCTTTATCTTTATTATATGGCGGATCAATATAGATACACTTCACCTGCTCACGGTAACTTTTGCTGAGTAACTTGAGTACCTGTAGGTTTTCTCCTTCAATAATTAGATTCTCACTATTTTCTGGATTTACACTTCGGTCTTCATCATAAACAAGTGTAGCATCAGTGGGCGTAAAAGCTTCTCGTTTTGCCTTGCTCTTCCCAAACCAGCGAAATTCATAACGTTCGGTTTCACTTACGCTTTCGGGATCCACCACTTTTTTGAGTTCGTTGATATTTAGATTCCCTTCATTAGTGAACAAATCTGGCATCAGTTGTTTTAACTGCTGTAATCGCTCTCTATTCCAGTCGTGTGACTGTACTTTTTCCAATGGGTTTTCTATAGTTTCTTTACTATCGCTCATAACTATTCTTCAAGGTCTTTTTCAATAAATTGTTGAAGTTCTTCCTCACTTGGCAGGTACATTTGATATTTTGAGGCAAACAGGTTTTTCTTATCATTAAGTATCGAATATTTAGCCACCACATTATCGGTATCGGCACATAATAATATCCCGATTGTGGGATTATCGGTCTTCGATTTTTCACGCTCGTCAAACATTCGTACATACATATCCAGCTGCCCAATATCCTGATGGCTCAATTTTCCGCTTTTAATGTCAATCACTACAAAGCATTTCAAATGATAATTGTAAAATACCAGGTCAATAAAGAAATCTGAAGTCTCGGTTCGCACCAGTTTTTGCTGCGCTACGAAAGCAAAACCTTTACCCAATTCCAAGAGAAAAGTTTGTAAATGGGCAATAATAGCTTTTTCAATATCCTTTTCTTTATGTGTTAAATTGGCGGGAAGATCAAGAAATTCGAGTACATAAGGATTTTTAATAAAATCTAATTTGGATAACTCTTCTTTCTCTGAAGTAGTTTCCTCATTGGATTGGCTGGATAAAATGCGTTGGTAATATTGACTGCTAATGTTACGGTCAAGTTTTCGGGTACTCCAATGCTGGCTAATGGATTCCTTCAAATAAAACTCCCGTATATTTTCATTTTCCACACGTATTAATAAGCGATAATGAGACCAACTCAATTCGGGACGCACTGTGTCCCGAATTGGAAAACTCAGGTAAAATTGCCGAATCCTGCGTAACTCACGAGCATCAAAGCTTTTGCCAAAATCCTGACTTAGGTTTTGGGCTAGTTCCTTTAATAAATAAGTGCCGTATTCTGCCCTTTCGCTACCTTTCTGTTCCTCCTCTACAATACGTTGCCCAATCTTCCAGTATGCAAATACCATTGCCGAATTAACCGCCGTAGCAGCCTGTTTACGAGCTTGTTTTAAAATATCCCTTATATCTTGAAGAAGAGCGTTATGTAATTTACTGGGTTTCATTAATTTTTTATTCTTTTAGACCTGTTGCACTTTATTTATATCCTTTTGGGCTTCTGTTTTAAAATAATTATACTCTTTAACCGGAGCTTTATATTTTACATCTACCCCCAATGCCTCAAAATGTTTAAGCGCACATTTTATTTTATAAACTTCACTTTCTTTTAAAGACTTTATATCGTTGATATTGTTGGTGCCCTTTGTTTCAATTACAAAATAAAATTCACTTTCCACACCGTCTTTTAAATTTTTGCGTTTCATCACAATTCCGAAGTCTGGCTCGTATTCACCAATAGGTGTTTTGATTTTATAATAAGAAGGTAGTTTAAGAAAACAGATTACCTCATCATCGTTATCGGCAGTCAAAGCAAATTTGTGTTCCACTTCACTATCTACTAAGGTTTTGTCAAAAACCCCACGTTTTGGAG
The DNA here is from genome assembly GCF_031846525.1 of Autumnicola patrickiae. Lineage (NCBI taxonomy): Bacteria > Pseudomonadati > Bacteroidota > Flavobacteriia > Flavobacteriales > Flavobacteriaceae > Autumnicola > Autumnicola patrickiae. Next base: position 42,358 of record NZ_JAVRHM010000025.1, on the reverse strand, counting down.
TTAATGTATAGCGTTTATCATCCAGTTGTTTGACAAAATCATCAAAATCAAAAGGAAAAGTTTCATTTGTTAGATGATAATCAAGACCACGTAACATTTCTTCGAGTTCAATATTCTTTATGAGTGCAGAAGCCCGGTGGATAAACTGAGGTGGATTTTTGGCAAAATGGCCGTGCTCAATATCCCGAATAATGGCAAAAGTAGTGGGATAACTCAAGCCAGTATTTTCGCTGAGTTCTTCCACCAAATCTAACGCAGTATAACTCGCTTTCAGTTTATAGCTTTCACTCCCTCCAAATTCATCTTTCAATTCTTCCTCTGAAATAGCACTAATAGATCGGCTATTCACCTCTGCCATATAATCGGCAATATCTATTTGATTGAGCGCTTCCCTGCTTCTCTCAATAAGGGCTTCTTCGTCAAAAGCTACGGTATAATTGGTTTTTTTAGCGAGCGCAGCCCAAAAACGTTTGAAAGCTTCATTGATATTCTCATTATCATTCCGCTTAAATCGAACTTCGTTTTGCGGTTTTCCCTTATGGGTATGTGTCATTCCAGCACCAGCAGTTTGTGTTCCATAAACTTCTTTTATTTCTTCTTGATATTGGGTTACAAAAGTTTCATACGTTTCATTTGGAATCACGGTAAGTTGATTGATACGTTCAGAGTCTGAAACATCCAGCTTGTCATAAATACGATCTCCTTTATTATCGACACATATACGCAGGCCTCTACCTATCTCCTGTCGCTTTTTAATTTCAGAATAAGAATTGCTCAAGGTAGCAATGTTGAAGATATTAGGATTATCCCACCCAACGCCCAAAGCGGAATGTGAAAAAATAAATTCGATTTTATTGGCCACACTATCACCATAATTGAGTAAGCCCTCTTTGTCTTTCAAGATCGCATCAAATACATCGCTGTTCTTACGCATCGAACTTTCGCTATCCGTAAATTCACCCTTGCCCGTTTTAGCAAAATATGAACCTTGAATATGTTCGATATGTTCGGCTGAAGGCTCTTGATTGTTGTGAAATTCAGGATAAAGCGTTTTATACTTTTCTATAAATATCCTTTTAATGACAGGATCATCGCTAACATAGTTAGCGACCTTATCAATAAAAATCAAGGAAAGACATTTAATACCTTGCTCCTGTAGTTTTTGTTTTTTGGTGAAATGTCGAATGATGAGCCATTCCAATTGCAATTCCCAAATGCTCTGGATATTACCGGATGCCTGCTTTTCTAATATTTCTGTTCCATTATAGAAAGTTACAGACCATTTTTGGGTACGGAGACTTTTATGAATGCGTTGTATCTTATAGTTCAGGTAACTTGGATTATTCGTTTTCTCTCCAAGATTATCACCCTCTTTTAACCAGGCTGTATTTCTAAATTGAATTTTCCCACTAGCCATTTGGTGCCAGGCTTTTATTTTAACCTTTGGATCGCCTTTTCCAAACTTAACTTCAGATAATTCAAGTTTTAAAGTAGCCTCATCGTTTTTTTCGGTAACGGTAAGCACTTCTATTTTCTTGACCAAACCATCCTTGTAACTATCATAAGGAGTTAAACGATACAGTTTGTTTTTGGAAACCTTATGCGTGGCAGAATATCTTAATTTGAAAAGGGGATTGAGCTTTTTGATCTGCTTAATAGAATTAGGGGTATCCATTCCTTCCTGAGGCTCATCCATTATAATAAAAGGATTTGTACGCCCGATTGCCTCAATAAAAGGAATATTGGCAAACAAATCTTCCCGTTGGGCTTGGTTCAAAATTTTATCTTCTGAATTAAAGGAAGCCAAGGTCATTATCATTATTTGAGGATGTTGTTCCTCAATAAAATTGGTTACCTTATTCAAACGCTTACTGTTATATTCAAAAGTCTTTGGAGTAAACCCGTATATTTCCTCTAATTGCGTATTGAAAGTATCTAAAGTATTGAGCACCCCTTGACGAATAGCGACAGAAGGAACTAGTATGATAAACTTGGTAAAACCGTAATGTTTGTAAAGCTCATAAATGGTTTTTAAATACACCAGGGTTTTTCCAGTCCCGGTTTCCATTTCAATGGTCAATTCGTGTTCGGGAGTTAATTTGGCGATTTCTTCAGCAATACCATTTTCTTGAATAATTGATTTTATATTCTTTTGAACTTCTTCCTCAGCGAGTGAAATTCTATTCGAGCGAATACCTTCATTACTGGAATTGTCAAAGGTATTTTTAACCGTGCCGTCAAAGACATCAACCACCGATTTAATGGCTGTTTGTTGATACGCTAATTCTTCTAACTTAATTCCCATTAATCTTTAATCTGCTTAGTATTATTCTTTTTTATTTTTTGCTCAGCGACCTTCAAAGCTTTTTCTCCTAATTCTTCATCTTGAATTTCATAAAGTATTCTTTCACTTAAGAATTGAACAATTAAATCTTCCTGATCCAAGTTTAATATTTTAGCTAACTGAACAATTTGTTCCTTTTTTGCCTTACGTTCTCCACGCTCAATTTTACTAAGGATAGCTGTATCAACATCCAAAAGAGCTGCTACTTGCCTAAGCAATAAGCCTTTTTCTTCTCTCTGCTTCCTCAATATTTCCCCAATGGAATTATTTTCTTTCATTTGACAACAATAAGTTGATAAAATTAACTTGACAATATTTGTCAATTAAAGCGAAAATTCCAATAGGGAGATACAAATTGTGTAAACGAGTTATTAACAAATTGAAATTGTTCTTGGTTTTACAATCAACAAAGGCTACCATAATTGCTGGGAAGGATTACATTTATATAAAATGTGATAAAAAAGGATTTTAAATAAAAATCACCCTATAGATCAAGTAATTACATTTAAAAAAGTCTTGTTTTATGACAAATAAAAATTTAAAGAGACTATTTATCTTCCTACCAATATCCCCCCACCTGAAATTAAATCATTCGTTGGAAAGAGATTATCAAAAGATTTAACCGCTAGTCCTCCTAATGGACAACTCTTAAAGCCTAAATAGTTTGATATTATTTGAATACAATAGAGTAAAGATCCTGCGTCCCTCCAGTACAAACTTTCAGCATATTCATACTTGGATTGTGTTTTTTTAGTTTGAATTGAAAACCATATCAAACAACAGTCCCCAACAGGAATGTTTTCATTTACTTCTGCAAAAAAAGATTGTTGTATTTCTCTAGGAATTGACAGTTCACTCAAAGAATGATCTATTGGGTTATAATAATGTAAAAAGCGTTTGCTCTCTGATGGAAGTGATACTAGAAGATCTATTGGATGACGACCACCAGCTGAAGGAACAGTTCTTTTGGAAATTAAAAATCCAGAATTATCAATATTTATGGTTTGAACTTTATTGCTGTAGTATAACAGTTCAGAAATATCTTCTAGCGAAATATGACCCAAATTCTGCGAGGATCTCCTTGTCAATAAAATATCTAAAAAATCACCCTCTCTTGCTTTAAAATCTCGATTTAGTTTAGTTTTTGTGCTAAATGGATATTTAAAAGGATGAAACTCATCATTAATATTTTTAGGTTTTGGACTTTTCATTAATCTAAGCCTAACATTTGAAGTGTATAAAGATATTTTTTACATCCATTACAATTCATACAAGGCTCATTTGCGGTATGACAGGAGTGAGCCCAATATAAAAGTGATGTAGGTAATTTCGCTTTTTTGATTAGTTCAACAGTGCTCATTTCAATACCAGGACACGTAATTTTTATTTGTCCTTCTTGATATTCGATTAATTTAGATAAATAATCATAAAATGTTCTAGTCCCATCTTTATGCGCATCATCTGTTGAAACAGAACCAATTATCAATTCTTTAATTCCTATACTAACACCTTTCATACAAGCTAAAGTAACCAACAATTGGTTTCTATATGGCCACCATTCCGTAATAGGTGAGATGCCCAAGGATTTACTCCCATTCATATCTCCTGAACCTAGTGCCGAACAATCTACTTTTATTATGTGGTGTTCAATATTCAACTGCTTTGAAATTTGTTCAGCTGCTTTTATTTCAGCATTAGCCGCCTTCTGTCCATAGTCAATGGTAATTGAATGAGCAGGTTTTTTCCAGTATGCCAAAGCAATGGAATCCATACCTCCTGATAATAATATTGCTAGATTATTCTTTTGCAAGCTCCCAGTATAATTTATAGATAGCCGTTGTAAAATCTCTTTCAATAATACAATTAGTTCCTTCTAACATTTTTAATGATTCTTCTCCTTCTTTTTGAACAAATGCAACTACTTTCTTTTTCTGACATATTGCATAACCTACTTCAAATAGGGTTCCAGAATCTAATCCATCAATTATAGCAAATACAATTTTCGATTCATCCAGTCCTTCTAAATCTTTGCAAACTACATCTTTGGCTTGTCCGTGTCCTACATCGTGAAAAGGCGAAAACACTTTTAGCCCAATGGATTTAAAAGTATTCCATACCTCATTGACTAACCATCGCTCACTAAAAGTAAAAAAAGGTCCAGCCAAATAAATTTGCTCAGAAGGAATTTTATCGATTAATAAACTTTTGAAGATAAAAGAGTCAAGACCTTTTTTTAATGACAAGTCTTGAGTATTACAATAGATAGCTGTTGCCTTACTTGCAAGAAGCGCACTGGATTTTAAACTAGCTCCATTAAACCAATTTTGTGCAAAGTAGGCAGAAAACACATCTCCAGAGCCAATTGGCCAAACTTTATTAGTTTCAAACACCGGGATTTTAACCGGGTCACTATTGTTTGATTCAAAAAGGAAAGCTCCTTTTGCCCCCATTTTTATAATCAGACCAAAGCACATTTCTGAATCAAAAAAGTAATTTTTTATATCTTCAATCTCAGTTTTTCCAGTCAATTTTTCAGCTTCCCCAAGATTTACAATGGTGATAAGTTTTTCAGCAGTAGACTCGGTAGCAGAAAATGGAATAGGATTAACAGGGGATTGAGGGTCATACACAACTTTTTTGCCTCTTACTATAATTGAAGCTTCTAATAATCCATATGCCAAAATATTATTCCCTTCTGCAGATATCGTTTTTGTAGTGGTACTATATACATCCGGCCTTGGTATAATTCTTGGGGTTTTTAGCGGATGATCGTAATGGAATTCTGGGCTTTTTTTAATTTCTGTTATATGAACATTAAGGTTTGTGTTTAGTTTTGTGTTATATTCTAAATGAGCTTCTATTTCTGTATCGGCACAGGTATAGAAGTCAATTACTTCAAAACCCCCATTTTCTATTAGCAGATTAACGGCTCGAAAACCAGATCCATATATATTTTCCCAAATTGGCTCAAAACAGATTTCCGTGTAAGTTCCGCCGACAACAATCATATGGAGCGAATTTGGATATTACACTGACCATCATTAATAGAAAGAACTTCGGCTTCATACACTGTACCTGATATTATACAATTAAGCAGCTTGACTTGTTCTCTAGAAATTATATTTCCTGCCAAAATACCTGCTTGATTTATAGCCTGTATAGGTCCCTGATCTGAGGCAATTGTAATCTCCAAGAGATCCCCCGGATTTAAAGCATTTATAACTTCTGCTTGTGGAGAAGCCAAATTTGTATTAATAACTAAACCTTCACAATTTTCATTCTGATTTGGTCTATTAACTGATGGTATACCTCCATCACCTGAACTTCCCGACATAAGAGTTAATTTTTATCATTAATTAGTTTTAAAACATTTCGATTAGCTTCTTTCATTTGCAGCCAAATAAGTGCATCCATCTTAGAAGGTTGCACATCCAACTCACAGCAGAATTGCAAAAATATTTTCTCTAATTTAACATAATCTTTTTGAATATCATAATATTTACTATAAAGACCCATAATTAAACAAGCCCTATAAATATGAATATCAATAATTGCTACATTCTCACTGTTCAGATAATTACGTGTAACCCAAGCCGCAGTCTTTGGCCCTATACCATTAATAGATAAGAGCCAATCCCTTAATTCAATATCATTATCTAGAGGAATTAACTTCAAATCATTTCTGTTCAGAAATTCTGTTATATATTTAGCTTTTTGGTTTGGAAATCTATAATGGACACTCTTCTCATTATTAACAAATGGCTCTTTTAAACTTGTAAGGATTTCTTCGTGAGTTATAGCTTCTTTTATTTGACGTCGCGTTTTCAATCTTTGAAATGCTGCCAATCCTATTTCAGATTTGAGTCCAAAACCTCCAAGAAGACAGGCTACAACTTCTTCAAGAATATTATCACCCAGACGATAATTAATATCGAATTTTTCATTTTCACTATACATTAAGTACTGAACCTTCCAATAGGCTGGAGTAAAAAGCTCTCCATAGTTACCCCATTTTATTCCTGGCATAAAATCCATAGTAGGCCTGGGTATAGTAGATATTTGTTTATTTATCCTTTCGAGAAGCGGAGTCTCTTCTATTACATCAAGTTCTTCAAACCTTAATTGATAATTCATACCCAATGGTTTATATTAAATTAAATTTATTTTACTGAAAATATTTCTTCAACAGAAACTTTAAAAAATTGAGCAATTCTTATGGCTAATTCCACAGAAGGTATTTTTTTTCCTCGCTCAATTGAATGTATTGTTTGTCTAGATACATTTACCTTTTCCGCTAAATCTTGCTGAGAAATATCAAGTTTTGCCCTCTCAACTCTAATCGTATTATCCATTTAAAAAAGCTGTCGAGAATTTCAATTCATCTTTCAAAAGTAAACTAAAGTAGTCAATATGACAACTTTAGTTATAATTATTTGAAATGGAGATTCTATTGATTATTGAATATCGACCTCGCCTCATCATAAACCCGCTCAAAATTAGTTTCTAAATCAGAGTGGGTTAGTTGCCTTGATTGGTCGGGAAGCCCTCGCTGAATCTGCTGTAATTTAAACTGTACCTTTTTATCCGTTCCATCAGTATAGGTAATAAACTCTCCCTGTTTTAATCTAAAGAACACATCAGCTCTAATTTTAGGGATTTCCTTTTCCCCGGTGGTAATTCGTGTATCAAAATCGAGGTTATGTCCACGACTAATACTTTTTGTAGGGTCTTTTATAATCTCAAAAAAGCGTTCATAATATTTTGCGGTATCCGGGTCATTGACCTTTCCAAAAAACTGATAAGAAAGATTGCTCAATATTGCCTTGCTCGCCTTATCACCATACATCATATCGTTTTGGATCTTGTCCTGCATCACGTAGACCGTAGAAATATTATAGCTCCGCAATGTTGCCGGAATACGGTGCATATTCAATAATCGAATAGTCGGCGCTTCTTCCATTAACAGGAAGGAAGGTTTGGAATTCCGCACACTCATTTGTTTGGTGATGGTATGGACAATGGTAGCAATGACTGGCGAATAGGAAGTCTCAAATTTTGGATTGTTAACGATTGAAATTACCGCAGGATTTTCTTCATTATTGATATTGAGCGGCACTTCATCTGCGGACAATGCCATAAAAATCCGTTGTGTACTAATACGTTTCAGCGCATTGGCCAAGGTACTTTTTACACCAGCGGTTTGTCGTTCCGAATCCTTGCCACTTATAAAAGCGTCTGCCATAGCCCTTGATGTGGTATTGGTTTCCAAAAACTGTATCAAGCTATCGGTGTCCAGATATTGATAAATGGCGATCAAGTGAGGAAGGGTACAGAATTGGGGATAGGTCGTTTTGAGTTTCCAAATCAATCCCCCGATCAATCCTTCGGCAGCATCGTTGAAAAATTTGGTAGTTCCTGTCGTACCCGATTCCCTTTGCTCCAATAAGTTCTCTATCAATACCCGGGAAACCTCGTTTACACTCTCCTCGTTCTCCAAATACCGGGGAGCAATAGGATTGACCCGATGGATGATTTTATCAAAGGAAATCACCTTAAAAGGGATATCTCCATCCTTAAAAAGTGGATAAGCCATTTCCGTGAGCTCAAAATCCTTGTAATCGTGGATGATTCCGCAAAAACCTTCCTTCCGGAAATGTTTCAGGAATCCATACACTACACTTTCGGTCTTTCCACTTCCCGCAGAACCTATAATGGATGCGCCGCGTTTGATATTGTCCAGTTTGAAGTTTCCTTTGGTAGTGACAAAATTGATTTGATATCTATCGTCGCCACTTTTTGGTACCTCCTTTTTATGTAAGAAAACATACAATGTCGTATTGATCAATAAAAGCGGACAGACCACATTCAATAAAATTAAAACCAAATTGTTCCAAGGTTGTAAAAAATAGGCCAGGGCAAACAACAAAAGGCCGTTTGCAAGAAATGCATATCTTGATATATGATACAATCCATAAAATAAAGCACTGGCCAGACCAATGGTTAAAAGAGCGATAAAAAGGTTGTCTATTTGCATACGTTCGGATTAAATGCCTATGGAACTTGATTTAATGGCCACTTCCACGCCCCTGCGCAGTCGGTTGAATACCTTCATTGCCAATTGCGCCTGTGTTACCGGAATGTTTGGCAGCATTGGAACACCACTTTCCTTCATCATTTTAAAGGCAATCGCCTTTTCATTGGTGGGTAATTTCATCAGCGAGGCAAAATAAACTTTCGGATTCTTTATAAAATCCTTTCGAGCTTTGTAGGTCTCAGCGAAGTTTCTTTGATAACCAAAAGTCCTGTCAAAGGTCTTTTCCGCACGTTCAAAAAATTTATCACGGTCAAAGCCTCTTCTTACGGTCTTACCGTGCATCTTGACTTCCGATGCCTTATGCTTGCTCCCTGGTGAAATACTAAAGGTATTGGATGCATCCTTTCGGCTTACAATAATGTGAATATGGCTTTGGTTTCCTGCCTTTGGCATTCCCTGGACAATTCGCTTCCCATCCTGTTGGTGCGGTGCTTCCTTTTCCAATCGTTCTATTTTATGCTGTAATAATTTAATATTGCCTTCAGTACGACCTTCTTCAATCCTTCTGATTTCGGTTTTAAGCTGCAATATTTTGGTGGCATAAGGCTGATTTTCCTTGATCTGCCAATCCGTTCCCTTTAAGGTGCGTTGGTGTTCAATTTTTGCGTAATATTTTATATCATCGATGGTAATGGGTCTTCCGTTGATTTCACGGTTAAAGGAAGCTACATAATCCTTCATCAGCTCACGGGTGTATCTTTTTAAATCTTCACTATTGTTCTGTAACCGGTTCAGTTCGTATTTGGAAGGGCTGACCGTAATGGAATAGAATTTCGGTTCGGTCTTTTTGAGTTTGGCACCGTTGCCATCGATATCCTTAACCACTTCTTCTGCGGAAATCTTATCTCCATATTGATTGAAAAAGTATTCCATTTCTTCCTGTTCCAGACCTTGGTTTTCTTTCTCTAGATAACTGACAAAATCGCCTGAACTTTGTGAAAAATTCCCTCCCAGTTTTTGAGGTGTGATGGTGATATACATAGCTCAAAAATTTAGAGTTTGTTAGTATGGTTTTGCTTTTCCTGAAATCTTACTTTAGATTTTTCTTCGACCGTTTTCTTTTCCAAAATCAAAGGTTTTTTTGAAGGTTCGTTCGTCTGGAAAAGGGATTCTAACATTGCTACGGTGGGTTTGGTCTGGCTCTTTTCCATATCCCTCATAATGGCGATGACCGCATTGATACGTTTCTTTAGGGAAGATTCGATCGTCCTTCCGGTAGGCCCCAATTTTTCCTTTGGGGAAATCTCATTGTAGAAGAAAAAGTCGAGCATTGTTTCCAATGCTTCGGTGTGTGATTTGAAGTGTGTTCTTGAAAATTCCTGAAAACGTTTTGCCGTTTCCTTTTTGAACCTGATGCCGATAAATGAGTCCATAATTCGCCGATTTGTAGCAAATCCTTCCCTAAAAATGGGCGTTCACAGGGCATTTGTCGCAAATTGTAGGAGGTCGAGAATTTTGTCTTTTTTCAAATTACTGAATATCAGTAATTTGAAAATCAAAAGGAGTGCTAAACATCGCATCGCGTGTTACCCTCTTGCTACTCCTTTTCGTTCGCCCCAGGCGAACAAAATTCCGTACAATTTGGATCAAAATCCAATTGCCATTTTGAGGAAAATAATTTCCTGTTATTTGATTTTTCGATGGGTACGGTTATCGGCGAAAGTCAAAAAAAGGATAACCCTACGTAAAATTGAATGCTGAATTTCAGCGAAATAAAGATAATGATTTTTATTGAATTGAAATTAATTGAACAAAAAAACACCTCTAAAAATTTAGAGGTGCTTGACTATAAAGTCTAGAGATTTAAATGTTGAATATGAAAGTATAGGAATATAAATTTCGCAAGGCTTCTTCCTCTACCATCGTCTCTAAGCAGGTATAATTTTCTCTTACGTATTTACGGATATCATCCCCAAATTTTCGTTCCACATCCTTTTTGGAATTTTCCAAAAGTCGGTTTTGAGCCTCTTCGCTTAAGTCTGAAAAATTAAGATAAATCATAAGCTTTTACTTTAAAGGATTCCTTCATCGGCAAAACTGAAATAATTTCCATCAGGTATCAGGATCAAATGGTCTAAAACCTTGATATCAAAAAGCTTCCCAGCCTTTTTAATTTTCTCGGTCAGGTTTTTATCCGCTTCACTAGGTTTTAAAGTGCCACTCGGGTGGTTGTGAAGTAAAATTACTGCGGTTGTCAAGCTCTTTAAGAGTACGGCAAACAGGATGCGGACATCCACTAAAGTACCTGTGATACCTCCGTTTGAAACCTCATAAATTCCTTTTACCTTATTGGCGTTGTTGAGCAACATTATTTTAAAGGTCTCGTGCAGTTCAATTGTTTCTTTGTTCCATTGGCTGAAGGCTAAATCTGCGGCACTTTGGGAACAGGTTATCTTGGGAAGCAAATTTGCTTTTAAACTTCCACTATAACTTATCGCTATTTCATTAACTTTGCTTTTCATTATTAGCTTATTAAAAGGGTTAATAATTAAAAGAGGGCGCAACTTTCGAGAGGAACGCCCTCTTAAATTTTGAGGATTACTTATCATTTTTATTTCCAAGCAAAAGAACTTCCTTTGCTTCCACTTCGGTTACATAGCGTTGGTTTCCGTCATCGGTGGTATAGGTACGAGTTCTCAATTTTCCCGTAAGGGCTATTTCCTTTCCCTTGCCTACATAATTGTCGATAATCTCGGCTGTCTTGCCCCAGGCTACAACGGTGTGCCAGTCGGTGGACTGTACTTTTTCGCCCTTGTTGTTTTTGTAGTTTTCATTTGTGGCGATTGAAAAACGGGCTACTTTTTTTCCGCTTTCAAGGTTGGTAATGGTTGGTTCTTGCCCAACGTTTCCGATTAACTGTACGTGATTTTTTAAAGTACTCATAATAAAAGAATTAAAGATTAATAATGCTATCCGAACCATTCGGACAGTTTGCGTTTCTATTTTTTTGAAGTGATTTACTTATTATATCTTGAGCGTTTTCCTTTTTTGTTTTTTTTGGTTCCGCTTCCTTTTTGATGTTTTTGTACGATTTCATAAGATTCATTTTAGATTTACTTCCCATAGCGCCCTCGCTGTTACCTTTTTTTGTTGCTGATACAGTTTCAATATTTGGAATTGATAAGGACTTATAAAAGGGAGGCACGACCGGTTATGCAGTCCGTTCAACTTCCAAATGTTGGTATTTTGCTGTCAAAAAAAGGGAGGGACAGTGAGGGTGCGGGAGTAGGTCTAAAGGCTTTTGTGAAGTACAAATACATAGGAAGCGGCACCAAATGAATTAATGGAATTCCGATGGAGCGGACTCCGTTCACGATTTCGGATTGGGAATGCAGTGTTCCTTCCCAGAGAATCGGGAAGGGTTAACGGAATGGAAAGGAGAAATTGAGGATGGTGTCCAAGACTTTTTCAGGGAAGCTCTTTGCCTGAAATGTAGCTTTTCGCGAAATGGAGGGGAATGTGCTGAATAAGTTACGTAAAAAGGAAGTTTTTTCACTTTGCAAAAATTGCTACCAAACATTAAAAATGGTGGATCTGTAAAATTTACCTCTTCAACAGTTTCAACAGCCGCACAATTAGGATCAAGTGTGTATTCGGCTACTAAAGGAGCAATTAACAAAATTGCCCAAATTGCATAAAACGAGTTGGTGGAAAAAAAGATTAGGATAAATATTGTTAGTCCCGGTCCTATCCAAACCGAATGTCTTGACAACGTGGTGCCTACTGAAGAAGCAAAAGATTATGGCTTGGGTAAAAGCTTTAAATAGATTAGGGAATCCTGATGAAGTTGCAAATGCGGTGTTATTCCTGCCTTCTGATGAGGCAAGTTTTAATATGGGAACTGAGTTATTAGTTGACGGTGAGTACACAACGTATGCACGAAAATAAATTTTGTAATCTGCACAGGCATTAATTGAACCAAATTTCGCCAGTGCATTTTTTTAATTCTTTAAAAAGCCAGCAGGTAAGCTAGAATGAATTCAGGATTTTCATCACCTTTTACGGCTAATTGCTGTTTTGTTATTGAAATCTATCTTTTGTCCTATCACCCACTTCAACCGAAACCTGGACACAAGCAACCGATTTTTGGATAATTTAAAGCCACTAAAATCCCCCATTTTTGTACAATCAATTTAAAAGCACGGAAACGAAAGCAACATTGATAACGGGGCATCAGGCGGGATAGGTGAAGCCATTCCATTAAAACTGGCAGCAAGAAAACATAATTTGATTTTGGTAGGGCGAAACGAAGAGAAACTCAAGGCATTGTCGGAACGGCTATCCAGCCAACATTCCATTTCGGTGGAATATATTGCTGCAGATATATCAAAAGCCGATGCTGCACATGAATTGCAATAGATTAGCCAAAAGGCTAAGGAATTTATACACAAGGTAATCATAAACTACAAGGAATTACCTGGACTTTCCAAACACCTCACACCTAAAACACATTAAAAAATATTTTTCTCAATTTGGCTTTAACTATTCTCGATTAGGCTACATGTGCATTACTTCTAACTCCGAATTTTGCCGTATAAATATAAACATATAAAATTATGCAAGCAAAAGAAACAACGAGCACTAGTAAAGTTGCACTGGTCACAGGAGCTAATCAGGGAATGGGTTTTGAAATAGCAAAAGCGTTAGCTGAGCATGGGTACATCGTATATGTTGCTGCACGAAATATTAAAAAAGGTGAAATTGCCGCAGCTGAAATTGGTCATGGCGCACGTGCTATACAATTGGACATTACGGATAAAGAATCCATCAATGATGTAAAGGGGAAGATTGGAAAAGATTTTGGCTATCTTACTTTATTGGTCAACAATGCGGCCATTTCTCACGCTGGAAACGTCAATCGTACATTGGAAGAAATGAGAGCAGCCCAACGTGCTAGCGTAGCATCCATAGACGAATTACGTACCGTTTGGGAGACAAATGTGTTTGGAACCCTGGCCATAACCCAGGCTCTTTTACCGCTACTCCATAATGCTCCGGCTGCAAGAATTGTGAGCCTCTCAAGTGGCCTTGGATCACTTACATTGAATTCTGATCCCAATTATCCATTTCGGCAGGCATTTGATGTGATTTATGCCCCATCAAAAACAGCTTTGAATGCGGTAATGCTATCTTTAGCGATAGAATTGGAAAATACCAACATAAAAGTAAATCTGGTAAGTCCTGGGTTTGCCTCAACCGAACTTACCAACTTCCAGGGAACACATACTCCTAAAGAGGCAGCAGAAGAACCTATTCGCATTGCCTTAGAGGAAGATGGTCCTTCAGGAGCTTTCACAACTGCTACCAATATCACAGTTCCCTGGTAATAAAATTTAAAAAAGCAAAACTGGAAATCGCACCATGTTTTGCTTTTTCTTAAATTTAAAGATGAAAAAGCAAAAAGAAAATCCTAAACGTTTTCGCTCTATATCGGAAATACATCAGGCTTTTGGGATGCCCCAACCGCGACACCCTTTGATCAGTTTAACGCATTTTAATGAAAGTAATCTATTTAATCCTCAAAAAATCCCAGTTTATGATGTAATGGATTTTTATAAAATAGCCTTTACAACTGAAAATTGTGGCAGAATGAAATATGGGCAAAATTATTATGATTTTAAGGACGGCAGTATGCTATTTATAGCACCCAATCAATTGATTGGAAGCTCGGAATACAGCGATGAAAGTTCTTCTTATATTCTGCTTATGCACCCTGATTTTTTATTGGGTTATCCTTTGGCTAAAAAGATAAAGCAATATGGTTACTTTTCCTATTCTGTAAACGAAGCTTTGCACTTGTCCAACAATGAAAAGCAAGTTATCCTTTCGGTTTACGAAATAATAGAACAGGAGTTAAACAGCAGGTTAGATGAATTTAGCCAGGAGGTACTGATTGCTCAAATTGAACTACTTTTGAGTTATGCCAACCGGTTTTACAAACGCCAGTTTATAACAAGAAAAGCTGTAAATGATGATTTATTGCAAAAGACGGAAACTATTTTGGATGAGTATTTCTATCATCAGCAAACATTAAAACACGGTATTCCAACCGTCCAATTCCTTTCAGAACAATTAAACCTGTCGCCCGGCTATTTAAGCGACATGCTACGTTCGCTCATAGGGCAAAGTGCACAAAATATCATCCACAAAAAGCTAATAGAAAAGGCTAAAGAAAAGCTTTCTACCACTACTTTAACAGTGAGTGAAATTGCGTATGAGTTAGGGTTTGAACATCCTCAATCATTCAGCAAACTGTTTAAAAAGAAAACGACGATACCCCCTCTGGAATTTAGAAAATCATTTAACTGATTTTCTAAAAATGAGACGAGTTACATTTAATCCAGTATTTTTTAATGGTTAAAACGTTTCGCATCGTGAGATGTCTTTGCAACTCATACTGGAATGGTAATTATCTGGTACAGCAACTTTTGTAGCCCGATTTTTTAATGTTATGTCGTCAATATTTTTCAAGAATCTTTCTGCTCCATAAAGTTGTTGAATTGAATCGTCCACAGCCTTTTTAACCCACCTTGAGTATTGGATACTTTTATCTTTGTGGCTAGATACTTTAATATCTTTAACAGAAATCAAAAAGATCGTGTTACCGCATACAACGAGCACATCACATACCTCTTTGTTTTTCTTGCCTAAAGGATTGGAAAAACTCCAATATGGTAAAAAAGATTTTTTACATAAATCTGCTACCTATTTTTCTGAAGGTGTCATTATATCTTAATTAATCCTTTTCCTGATGTTTTTAGTTTAGCTATATAGGCATCTGCTTTATGAAGGTTTAGAATATAATTTGGATAGCCTGATAGTTTCATAATTCGCTCAACGGGATATTGAGACTAATTGTGGTACAATTTAGGCTATGAATTTCAGCCAACTAATAAATTATAATATTAAATAAATTCATTTGGTATTAATAATGAGATGTTCTTGAGAATAGAGATATTCTGTACTTATTCTGTACTTATTCTGTACTATGTGGAATAAAAAAAGGCTTCACATTTCTGTGAAGCCTTGTCTTTGCTAGTAGCGGGAACAGGACTCGAACCTGTGACCTTCGGGTTATGAGCCCGACGAGCTACCTACTGCTCTATCCCGCGATATGTCATTCCAATATTTTCTTAAGCTTCGGGTTATAATCCCGATGAGCGAATTTTCTGCTGAGTTTGCCGAAGCGTACTACGCTATCCGCGATATTGGATGGCAAATATACAACAGAATTCTACTTTGCCAAAATAAAAAAGAAAAATTTATTGAGAAATCCACGCCAGCGCATTCAGTCTATCTTTATTAGAAAAATGAGCTATATCTGTAGGTAATAATGCATCTTTAATAATCATGGAGTTTTTGATCCAGTCCAGATCTGTTACAACAGCCACTTTGCTGAATTTCTCGGTATTATTAAAATTGAACATCATTTGATTTAGAAAAGCCTTAAATGTGACCTCGTTACCACTGCGTATTTCAAAAAACAGATGAATCTCATCATGAGCATCTATTTTTTCTAATATTAAAGTCTGCACCTTATTGATAAGCTCTACATTTAAATCGGATTCTATTAAAATTCCCACTACGTTATCTGCCAATTCAAAACGTGAAACCATATTACCTACAGAATTAATTATACTAATTTTATCCTATTTAAGAAGCGGAACTAATAGTTTAGAAAAACTTTTTACTGCTCTATATTCTGAATTTCAAATTCCTGCAATTCATTCTCCTCAAATCCTACAAGAAACTCGATGGGATTACAGCAAACCTCACAATCTTCTATATATACCTGTCTTTTTACTGATGGATCCAGTAAAACCGATATTTCTTCCCAACAATAGGGACATTGAAAGTAATGTTCGTACATATTTCTTTACAATTCCACGTTCAATAACTGCCCCGCTAGTTGCAGTAATTGCAATTCTGCCAGCTTGGCATCATATTTAGCCAGATGAAGGCTCGTTCTCGCATTAAGAAGATTTATTTGAGCCTGCCGAAACTCTATTGATGTAATTTGACCCAGACTGAATTCTTCCCGGGAACGCTCAAAATTATCCAGGTTCGTGGAGACATTCTGCTCCTGAATTCTATAAATATAAAATTTATTTTCGAAATTATTTAAAGCATTGGCAATATCCCGTTTTACTTCCAGGGCTATTTGTTCCCTAAGTAATTCCTGATTAGTATAATTAATTTTAGCATTTTGTACCTGCACAGCAGTCTGGCCACCATCAAAAATATCCCAGTTTAAACTAACCCCCGCAGAGAGACCATCTGTAATAGTAGTTGATCCAGGAAAGAAAGCAGTTGCTGCACTACGGTTTTGATTCCAACCATAGGATCCGTTCAAGCCTATAGAAGGCAGATATCTGGATCTACTAATTTTGATATCATATTCACTTATAGTAATATTCCTTTCAATTTGAAGTAGGGAAACATTGTTTGCTTCGGCAGTGCTCAGGAAACTCTCCACTTGTAATTCAGGAAGAAAATTTACTGTAGTATCTACGGCAAAATCAATTGCAGAAATCTCCCTGTTCAACAGCACATTTAAATCTCTCTTTGAGTTAGCTAGCTGCTGTCTTGTATCAATAAGTATTACACTATCATTATTCACATCTACTCTCGCATTAAGTACGGCAAGATTATTACTTTGTCCATAATCAAACTGATATTCGGCACGCAGCTCCCTTTCTTTCGAAACCTCCAGAGTTTCTTCCAGAACCTGAATATTTTCTGTTAACCGGGCTATTTCATAGTAAATACTTAAAAGCTGAAGCATCGTGTTCTCTATGGTTTCCCGTGCTTCCAGTTGAGACAAATTATATTGCTCCTTCAGACTTTTGAAGTTATAAAACCTGCCAAGACCATCAAAAAGCGTATAATTAACGTTTACAGCAGCGTTATAACTGTTATTTTCAATTCCTCTCTGCTCCAGAACCTCCCCGTTCTCTGGCTCAGTAATCCTATTGTTAAGATCATAATTTGCCCCGGCAACTCCCGCTAAGGAAGGAAGGTATCCTGAATTAAGAATACTTTGGTTGTTTTCGGCAATTTCAACCTGATTGTTAGCTATTTTAATTCCGTAGTTATTCATTAAAGCACGGGAAATGACTTCCTCCTTTGTTAATACTGAATCCTGAACCTGAGCAGTCATCTGTAGTGAGCAAACAGTAATTAAGAGAAAAATACAGCTACTTATTATCTTCATGCTCAACTTCTTCTTTTTGTTCCTTAATAGAGCGCTCCACATCTTCTGCAGTTGGTTTTTCTCCCGAAGTAAGCCACTTTCCTCCTATCTTAATATTATTACTAATAGACAACAGCAGCGGCAAAAGTAACAGTGTAAGTACCGTAGCAATGGCAATACCATAGGAAATTGAAATAGCCATAGGTTTTAAAAATTGTGCCTGCCGGCTCTTTTCTAATAGCAATGGGGCAAGTCCCGCCACTGTGGTTAAAGACGTTAAAAAGATCGCCCTGAACCTTGCCCGCCCGGCTTCATAAAGTGCATCCTTAAACGCAAGACCTTCCCTCATAAAGCCATTGAACTTACCTATAAGCACCAGCCCGTCGTTTACCATAATTCCCACCAGTGCAATTATCCCCAGCGCAGAAAGGAAATTTATCGGAAAATCATGCAACCAGTGTCCCCAGGCTACTCCTATAACACTAAAAGGTATCATTAGCATTAAGAGTAAAGGCTGACTATAACTTCTGAAGGTAAAAGCAATGGTAGCATATATTAAAAACAATATGATAGGAAGAACTGCTTTAGCCGAATTGGAAAGCTTATCTGCTTCCCGGTTCTGTCCTTCATAAGAAACCGTAAGGCTGGAATATTTGGCTAAAATATCCGGCATTACATTTTGCCTGATATCGGCCAAAATTTCTGTAGAACTTCCATTAGGATCTTCCATATCTGCACTAACACTTATTTCCCGAAGTCCGTCTAAATGGCTTATAGATTCCGTTCCCCTTACAATTTCATAATTGGCAATTTCATCAAAGGGAACCCTATCTCCAGAGGGAGTTACTATGCGCATATCGTCCAGGTCATTTATAGAAGAACGATTCTCACGATTGTATCTTACCCACACTCGTATTTCATCCTGTCCCCGCTGAAAACGTTGTGCCTGGGTGCCAAAAAACCCATTCCTAATCTGCCGCATTACGTTACTAAGGTCAAGACCAAGAGCATAGGCATTATCTTTTAGCCGAACATTAATTTCTTTAATACCTTCAGGATCACTATCAGTAACATCCTTAAGCAGAGGATTATCCTCAAAAATTGCTTTTAAATCTTCTTTGGCTGCCTCCAGTTCCTGCAGATTGTTTCCTAATAAAGAAACAGAAACAGGGGAACCGCCAAAGTTACCACCAGAACCAAAAGTTAAATTTTCGACTCCGTAAACAGGCCCCACTTCTTCTCGAATGGAATTGGTTATTTCGGGAGAACCAAAATCCCTTTCTTCTCCCGGAAGCAAATTCACCTGCAGGGAAGCTTTATTATTTCCCGGGCCAACTCTTTTAATGATATTTTCTATAACATCTTTATCGCCCGATTGTCTTTCAGAATATTCTTTATTCACTCTCCATGCGGCAGCTTCCACCATAGAAATAATAGAATCTGTACGTGCAGGATTTACTCCTTCAGGCATTAACAAACTAATATTTACCTGGTCGCTGGCAATACTGGGGAAAAGAGTGACGCGTATCCAACCGCCTCCTATAGAACCAATGGTGAGGATTAAAACAGCCATTAAAATTCCAAAAGATAAAATTTGCTGTCTAAGGACAAAAGCAAGTACCGGGCTGTACATTTTATCTCTTAAGTATTGCATTACCTTGTCTCCTGTGCGGTTAACAACCCGCATCTTTTGGAAAATCCTTCCAATTCCTTTCTTCTTTTTTTCTTTGGTGTTTCTTAAAGCTTTTGAATGTGCAATGTGTGCAGGAAGAATGATAAGCGCCTCTACCAGTGAAACCACCAGCGTAAGGATTACCACTGTAGAAACTTCAGCAAAAAATTCTCCTATCCTGCTATCAAGAAACATAAATGTGGAAAAAGCAAGAATTGTAGTTATAATGGCAGAAAGAATAGAAGGTAAAACTTCCATTGTACCATCCAGCGCAGCCTGAATTGGAGGCTTACCTTTTTCGTATTCCTGATAAATATTTTCTGAAATTACTATCCCATCATCTACAAGAATACCAATCACGATGATCATTCCAAACAAGGAAAGCACGTTTATAGTCACCCCGAAAAATCCTGCAAAAATGAACATTCCCATAAAAGCAACAGGTAATCCAAAAGCCACCCAAAATGCCAGTCGGGTGTTGAGAAAAATGGAAAGAAAGAACAATACAAGAAACATCCCCATTAGGCCGTTTTCCAGTAATAACTGCGTCCTTTGACCCAACGTAATAGAGGAATCGCTAACAACATCCAGCCTTACATTACTGCTACGCTGATTAAAAGCTTCTACATACTCATTCACCTGCTCTGCAGTAGAAAGCAGATCTTCGTTATTGGTGTTACTTACCTGAACATTTACTGCTACATTTCCGTTAAAGAAGGAAACATTTGGAGTTTCTGCAAATTGATCCCTTACTGTAGCTATATCCCCAAGTCTTATAATTTGTCCGGTTGCTGTAGATCGCACAACCATGTCGTTAAGTGCATCTGCATAATAAACACGGCTATTTGCACGGATAAGATAATCCTCTGCATCGGTTTTAATAGTACCGCCTGTAGAAAGTATATTTGCGTTGGCGACTGTTTGGGCCACCTCTTCAAAGGTGAGGTTGTAAGCCAGCAGGTCGTTCTGACTAACTGCAATTTCAATTTCTTCTTCAGGAAAGCCCCAGATTTCAATTTGAGAAACACCATCCATGCGGCGCAGATCGTTCTCTATCTGCTCGCTAATTTCCTTAAGGGTAACCAATGGCACATTATCCCCACTTATAGCGAAACTGATCGTGGACCGCACCCTTTCTTCCTTCGCCACCACAAGTGGTTCCATACCACCGGGAAAATTTGGGACCCTATCTACAGCATTTTTAACCTCGCTAAGCATAACATCAATATTCTCGTTACGCTCGATTTCTACAGTAATAGAACCTCCACTTTCCCTTGCCGTAGATGTAACTCTGTCTATGCCATCCAGACCCTTTAGGTTATCCTCAATTTTAAGGATAATCCCTTCTTCAATTTCTTCGGGAGCAGAACCCGGGTAGTTAATATTAATGTTGATAATCCTGGATTCCTGAAGCGGAAAAAAGGAAGATTTCATATTTAAAACCCCAACAGTTCCAAATATTACAAATGCTAAGATTACAACGTTGACCGCAACCTCATATTTAATGAAATAACTAATTAATTTTCTCAAGCTTTTAGAGATTTGGTCGGGATCATTCTTCTTCTATAGTTACCAACATCCCAGAATACGCTCCCGGAACAGATGCAGATACTAACTTTGCTCCATCTTCCAGTCCTTTTATTACCACAGTATCTTCTGTAAAATAAACAGGATTAACTTCTACAAGCTCCAGCAAACTATCATTAACTACAAAAACCTTAGAACGCTCTACCAGAAGTTCACGTGGTATCTCAATAGCATTTTCTTCCGCATTAGCATCCAGTCTCGCTTCCAGGTACATGCCTTCGCTCACTTCCTCATCCTCCACACGTATAAAGACCTGTATAGTTTGAGTTTCCTGATTTACACGACTGTTAATCCTACTTACTGTTCCTTCAAATGTCTTAGTTTTATCCAGATTACGTAGTTCTACCTTTGCTCCCTCCTGAAGTAAATCACTGAATTTTTTGGCAATTGCCACTTCCAGCTCATATACAGTAGGATCTATAAATTCTCCCAACTTCTGACCTTGCCTGATTAAAGTTCCTCTGTTTACCAGCGCTTCAGTAAGTACTCCGCTAAAAGGAGCAACTATTGTAAATTTCCGAAGCCTTTCTTCAAGATTTTTTATTGTGTAGTAGGAAGATATGATTCCGCGGCCGGTAATAAAATATTTTTCTTTGTCTGTGGTTAACTCTGGCAAAGGCGGAACAGTTTCACGGATATCGAAATCGTTAAGATAGGATTGCCATTTCTCAAAAACTTCAGGATAATCCATTCGAAGATCGGGCATTATAGCTGTTATAGTGTTGTAGAGATCACTTTTTGCTGATTGCACGCTGGCACTAAATTCATTTGAGTCGATATTGAGCAAAATCTGACCCTTATTATATTTTTGTCCGGGCCTGAATTCTTTGCTGCTATTTAAGAGGATCCCCTGCACTTCTGAATATAATTCGAATCTTTGCAGTGCGGTCACACTACCATTAGCAGGTACTACAATGGGTACGGTGCGGTTCCTGACGGTATCAACAAAAACGTTCTTAACTACCTTAGAAACCGGTGGGGTTTCCTGAACATTACTGGCTATTATTGCTTTGGCACCAAAAAATGCTAAAACTATCAGGGCCAGTCCTAATATTGAGAGAATAATTTTACGTGTATCCATAATTTCAACACTTGGACTCAAAAAAACGGATTTAGTTTAATTAAAGCCTATAAACATTTATTAAAAGACTAGTTATACCTATCCAATTCCTGTTGAATCTTCTCCCATTCTTTCATAAACTTTTCGAGTTCTACTTTTTTTGAATTGTATTTATCAAGAAATTCCGGCTGTTCCATGGTCCTTTCATAGTTTGAAGCCAGCGCGACATCCTTTTCTTTTATTTCCTTCTCAAGCTTGGTGATTTGCGCTTCTGCTTTGCTCAACCTGTTGTTGAGAGACTTTAGCTTCTTCTGATCTTCATAAGATTGCTTAGGAGATTCAGCCTCCTCTTTTACAATGGCTTTTTGCTTCTCCCGCTTCTCTACGGCCCGCATATCTTCAAACTGCCGTTGCTCCAGGTAGTAATCGATATCCCCGAGATATTCTTTTACATTCCTGTTCTTAAATTCATAAACCCTGGAAGTTAACCCCTTCAGAAAATCCCGGTCGTGAGAAACAATAATTAGAGTACCTTCAAATTTCTTTAAAGCCTCCTTTAAAACATTTTTGGATTGTATATCGAGGTGGTTGGTAGGCTCATCCATTACCAGCACATTAAATGGCTGCAACATTAATTTACACAACGCGAGCCTGTTACGCTCACCTCCCGAAAGGACTTTCACTTTTTTATCCACTTCATCCCCACGGAATAAAAATGAGCCCAACATATCGCGTACCTTACTTCGGTTTTTCTCATTAGCCGAATCTATCATGACTTCGTGAACCGTCTTCTCACCGTCCAGATAATCTGCCTGATTCTGGGCGAAATAACCCAATTGCACGTTATGGCCCAATTTTAATTCGCCGGTATAAGGTATTTCGTCAATAATCATCTTAGCCAGTGTCGTTTTCCCCTGTCCGTTCTGGCCTACATAAGCAATCTTGCTTCCACGTTCGATGAGTAAATTTACATCTTCAAGAACTTTATTGTCTCCGTAAGCTTTCCCCACGTGCTCTGCTTCCACGACGACCTTTCCAGGCTGAACGGAAACTGGGAAAGTAATGTTCATTACCGCATTATCATCTTCATCTACTTCAATACGTTTTACCTTATCGAGTTTTTTAATAAGCGATTGCGCCATTGAAGCTTTAGAAGCTTTGGCCCGGAACTTATCTATTAGTTTTTCGGTCTGCTCAATTTCTCTCTGCTGATTCTTTTGTGCTGCCAGTTGTTGATCCCGAAGCTCTCCCCTAAGCTCCATAAATTCTGAATAAGGCTTTTTGAAATCATAAATTTGCCCAAGGCTTATTTCGATGGTACGGTTGGTGACATTGTCAAGAAACATTTTATCGTGCGAAACCAGAATTACACAACCGGGATAATTATTTAGAAAAGATTCCAACCAGATAATACTTTCGATATCCAGGTGGTTGGTAGGCTCATCCAAAAGCAAAATATCGTTGCTCTGAAGTAGCAGTTTCGCCAATTCAATCCGCATTCTCCATCCTCCGGAAAAGGTATCAGTAAGTTTTCCGAAGTCCTCACGTTTAAATCCAAGCCCCAGCAGTACCTTTTCAGTTTCCCCTTCGTAGTTATACCCGCCAATTATCTCGTATTGATGCGTTATTTCGCTAAGATCCTGGATAAGCTGTGTATAAGAGTCACTCTCGTAATCTGTTCGCGTTGCTAATTGCTCATTTATGTGATCAATCTGCTTTTCCAGTTTTTTTATTTCTTCAAAAGCCTGCTGTGCTTCCTGAAGCACTGTGCGCCCCTTTACAAAATCTATATCCTGCTTTAAAAACCCAATTCTGAGTTCTTTATCTTTTGCAATACTACCGGTGTCGTACTCCTGTTCTCCGGAAATTATACGAAGCATCGTAGATTTTCCCGCACCGTTCTTCCCGATAAGACCAACACGATCCCCGGCACCTAAACGAAAAGTTATTTCTTCAAAAAGATATTCTCCGTTAAACGAAACGGAAAGATTATGAATGTTAAGCATGAAATTGGATTAATTTTTGCAAAGATGACTAAATTTGCGAAGCAAAAAAAATGATATTGAGCCGGTTAAAAGCTTTTTACGATAATGTGAAAATTAGGGCCTTTGCTTAGACAGACAATATCGACAATACTTACTTCAGATGAAATTTTTAAAAGGAACAAAGCTATACAGTATTTTAACCGGAACCTGTCCTGTTTGCCAGGAAGAAAGTATTTACAAAGAACCGAATCCTTACAAAGTGGGCAGCATCTTTAAAATGCCAGAACGCTGTTCTAACTGTGGCACAAAATATAAGATTGAACCCTCTTTTTTCTTTGGTGCCATGTATGTAAGCTATGCGGTTGGGGTCGCATTTGCTGTAGCGGCCTTTGTTATTTCTTATTTCTTCCTGAATAGCACTCCTTTAACAGCATTTTTCGTTATTGTTGCCACACTTATAGTTTTTGGGCCGGTAATTATGCGATTATCAAGGAATATCTGGATAAATTTTTTCTTCAGCTATAATAAAGCAGCCGGGAAAAATTAATTTGTCTTAAAATGCTTCCGTGTAAACCTTTTCAGATCAATTTCGGGAGAGAGTTCTTTACCATCCTCTATCATATCTATAAGTTCTGTAGCCGCGCTGGGAGCAATTAAAACTCCCCGGCTACCAAAGCCATTACAACAGTAGATATTTGCCATTTTTGGATGCCGACCTACCAGCGGCTTCCTATCAGCAGTTGAAGGTCTGATTCCTGCTACCTGATCTATGACTTCATATTTACAGGTAAGTACTTTCTCAATTTCGTTGATCAACTTCTGCCTTGCATCCTTTGTAGGCGAAGAACTTTTATCTTTATTGTCGTAAGTAGCTCCAATTTTGTAGAGATCATTACCCATAGGCATAATAAATACTGAAGATTTTACTGCCTTATCTAACTTCAATTCTTCAGAGAAGATGGTTATATATTCACCCTTGTTCCCATGAAGAGGCAGGTAATTAAAGAAAGGATTATTTTTAATTCCGAAGCCATCACAAAAAATAACATTTTTAGCTTTTTCATCTTTGTAACTAACATAATCTTTTTCAACTTTTAATTTGTCATATTCGAATCTCTCGTATTTCAGAAGGGATTTCTCTTCCAATTCTTTTCTATACTCTTTTATTAAAATTTCTGTATCTATATTTCCGGTACCGGAAACTCTTCCGAAGGAAAAATCTGCTGAAATATTTGAATTAATATTTTTGATCAACCGGGTATCTAAGAACTTGCCCAGCCTTGGCTTATCTGCTGCTTCAAACCAGTTGTTCTGTTCTTCGGCAGAATGAAACCTCCGGAAAATATCCCAAAAATGAACAATTTTTACATTATACCTGTTTTCAAACTGCTGATAAAAGGGAACGGCTGTCTGCAATTGCTCATCTGCTTTCCAGGCAAGGGTAAACCTTTTAAGAATCACAGGGTTAAAAATACCTCCTGCCACTATGGAAGATTTCTGAGAGCGATTTTCATAAACTTTATAAGACAACTTCCTATCCTCCAACTGGGAAGTCACAGCCAGTCCGCTAAGACCTAATCCTACTATTAAATAATCTATCATACTTTAAAAATAAAAAAAGAAGAACTACCATACAGACTTACCATAAAAAAACCGTCTAAAAATTACTTTTTAGACGGTTCCTATATTTCAGAAAACTATTATTTATTAATAGTTCCACATATCCTGTTCGAAATTACGAATTTGCTCTTTTATTCGTTCAGATTCCAGAAGTTGCATAAATGAATTTTCAGGAATATACTCATCTACTTCACGATCTCCCTGAACATTGTCTTCTTTATAAATTACACCGTTAAAGCGCCTGGAATTCAATAAATGATCAAAAGAAAGATCCTGTGCCGTATTCGCACCATTAAATGCCCTGGCTTCATGAAGAACCTCCCTTGCATCTGGATAAAACACCCAGAAAAGTTCTACTAAATCAGTTTGTCCTGAATCGATAAAGTTAACATCTGGAGCTACAGGGGCAATTCCCAATAAGCGATACCTAAGCTCTGCCTGTTTTTTATCAAAATACCAAATTCCACGAATATGGTACTGAGCTATATCTGCGGATCCAAGGTCGCGACGATCAATAAACTGCTCGTCAACTTCTTCCCCGGCATTGTACTGCTCTATACCTAAATCTGTAGTATCAACTTTGGATAAAGTAGCACTTATATCTTTTAGAGTTCGCTTCTCATTAAAATAAGAGTCAGCATAAATATTTTCAATTTCGCCATTTCTTATACTGCTTACCAGAACATCATAAAGCGATCGTCTATTAATCCCGATATTATTAGTGTCTATTGGATAGTAGTAAGGAAAGTTTACCCGTTGGTCCAAATCTATTATTTCCCATACATTCTTGGACCATAAAATATCACGATCTCCAACGTACCCATATTCCAATGGCTCGTCATTTTGCTCGACCAGTTTCTGAGCTTCAGTTTTCTGACCAATCTCTTCGGGGCTATTTGCATTTAAAATATTAGCCTGCCCGTAAGATGCCCCGCCAAGAAGCGTAATAAAACCGCCAACTAAAAGTCCTCTCCAGCTCATTGTGTTTAATTTTTATTAATTAGTAAGCTCTATAACAACAGGAGCTACTTTTTTAAGCTTATAGCCTGAATTTCCTGCCAAAGAAGCCTGAATATCAAAAATCTGTACAGATTCTCCTCTACCGGCTCTTCTTAAAGCAGATTTGGCCCTGTCGTCCAGCCTGCTACCATTTATTCTAATTGTTGGTTGACCAGGAACTTTAAAGCTAAAACCTGTAACATTTAAATCCAGAGCAAAATCAAAATCTGGTAAAGCAGCGCCAATCGTCGCTATCTCCAGACTATTTCTTTGCATGGAAACAGCCCCATCTTCTCCACGTATGGTTCCAACAGGTCTTGGGATATCTTTAACCCTAAAGTCTTTACTGGAAGGATAGCTTTCACCGTCTATAGTCCCAGTTACATTAATGGTTACTTCCCTTGCCTGAAGCGTAGTCACATCCATTACATAATTACTTCCCGAAACTCTACTCAAGCCCGGTGCACTCGCACTTACATTATTGTCTGGTACACCAGCCATAGAGATCGTAAGTGGATTCTGCACTCCACGATAAACCACGTTCATTTTATCTGCAGATATAACAGCAGCATTAGGTTTTGGAATAACAGAAAATTCGGAAGATACCCCTACAGGTACCTCTTCACCTTCCTGCATAAAAATCAACTGTCCCTCAAGCTTGTGCTGACCTGCATTACCAGCAGGAACATTTAACACTACTCTACCGCCATCTATTGTATAATCTGATTCATCCAACTCCCTTCCATCTAGAGTAAGCTCCACCCTGTTGGGTCTTGTAGTTGGATCTGTTCTACCCAAAACTATAGCTCCATTAAATTCCTCTCCCTGATAATAAGCCGATTTAGGAGTTTCAAGGATAGTAGAATAATTTGTCATAGAAACCTCACTCTGCAACTGTCCAGAAAGCATCGCTGCTAAAATCTGATTCTCTGTTGTCTTTATATCAGATTGAATTTGCGTCATTTGCGTAAGAGAGGCTACTAAAGGAAAACCTTCAAATTTATATTTTAACCAATCCACATTTGCACCTTCAACATTTTCTGGTTCCGTAGCAAAATCGTTTCTTACTTTCTCTGCAATATTAGAGTAATCATCACCAATAATTTCAGCAACACTTTCTCTATAGGTATCTATTCTTTCGACAAATTCCTGTCCCCTAGGGCTTATTCTTCCACTCTGGAAAAACATTTCATCAAGCCTTGCAGATTGGTCCATTGCTTCGTAGTTCTGAGGATCATCCATTTCTGCTATTAACTCGTTCTTTATTTCCTGGATATAAGAATCCAGACTTGAAGAAAGAGAATCTATACGTTCGGCTTTTGCTTTTAGAGGTTCATATTTTTCAGGCTGCTCACTAACTTTTTCTTCTAAACCAGCCATAAATGTATTATTACGCTGGGCAGTCAGTTCGTTAGATTCACTTAATTTTTCATTCATTAATCCAAAAGCTGTAAGTACCTCTTTGGACATATTCAAGGCCATCATCGCGATGAAAACCAAATACATGAGGTTTATCATCTTCTGCCTTGGGGTTTGTTTTCCAGATGCCATATTTTATTTTTATTTTTTTTTAAAGATTGATTTGGGGATGGGCATCTTTTTTAACCAGCGACTCTGCCTGTACCATTCATAGCAGTCAACATACCACCATATACATTATTTAAAGAGGATAAGTTTGCGGTTAAAGAATCCATTTCTTCCTTCAATCTTCCTGCATTTTCTGCCACTGCCTTGTTAGCTTCTGCCTGCTGTGAAGCAGATTCCACTTGCGCTTTATAAATATTATTAAGTGTTTCCATTTGTGATGCAGCCACACTTAATTCTTCGCTATACTTCTTTTGAGAAGCCATAGAGTCTACAGTTGGCGCTATTCCTTTGGCAGCACCTTCAAAATTACGAATGCTTTCTCCCAAACTAGCCATTAA
This sequence comes from Autumnicola patrickiae, assembly GCF_031846525.1. Taxonomy (NCBI): domain Bacteria; kingdom Pseudomonadati; phylum Bacteroidota; class Flavobacteriia; order Flavobacteriales; family Flavobacteriaceae; genus Autumnicola; species Autumnicola patrickiae. Next base: position 13,879 of record NZ_JAVRHM010000025.1, on the reverse strand, counting down.
ATTTGCGTCTATTTTAGCTTCCTTGAGCATATTGTCCAGTTTCTTAGAAAGCATACCATCTGCTTCTCTTTCTTCTTCTACAACGGCGACGTTCCTTGACTGAGTAGAACCTCCTGCCAATTCAGGATAAACCAGCGACCAGTCAAGATCATCATCTACTGGCTCAAATGCAGAATACGCGAATACTAATGCTTCTACTACCAAACCGGCGATCAGCATTGGGTTACCACCAGGCCAGTGCATAATTTTAAATAATGCACCTAATATTACAATAGATGCACCTAAACCGTACACCATATTAGTTATCTTCTTAGTAGATTTCGAGTTTGCCATAATTGTTTATAATAATTAAAATTCTATGTAAATAGGTTAAATTTCAAATTGATTTAAAGTAATATTTTTGATTAGTTGGATTGGTTCAGAGTCACATCTGTACCAAGGTAATCCTGTACAGTTCTAAATCCAATATAGCTCCTTGCGGAATCTGCATATTCATAATCCCTGGAACTTACTTGCAGGAAGTATGCCACATCTTTCCAGGAACCTCCACGAACAACTTTTCGCATATCGTCAGGATTATTAACAGAAGGATTCATAGTAGACATAATTTCATAAGAAGTAGGGTCATAAGAAGAATACACCCACTCTGCAACGTTTCCTGCCATATTATACAAGCCATAATCGTTAGGGTCATAAGATTGTGCTTCAACAGTATATAAAGCCTGATCTGCCGCATAATCTCCACGTAAGGGCTTAAAATTCGCCATAAAACAACCCCGATCATTTTTTGCATATGGACCACCCCAAGGATAAGTAGCCCCTTCCAGCCCGCCACGGGCTGCATATTCCCATTCCCCTTCTGTAGGCAAACGGTATGTTGGCACATTTTCAAGATCACTTTCACTACGGAACTGGTTGTGATAAATAGTTCGCCATTGTGCAAATGCCCTCGCCTGTTTCCAGGAAACACCAACTACAGGATAATCATCAAAAGCACTATGCCAGAAGTAATCATTGTGCATAGGCTCATTATAAGAGTAGTTAAAATCTCTTATCCATACAGTAGTATCAGGATAAATAGCCAGTTCTTCAGTTTTAATAAAGTCACTACGACTTGCAGTTTCAGAACGTGCAGCAGACTGGATGTCCATCCAGGAATATTTAAATTTTAACTTTTTAACATCAATTGTTCTTTGGCCATTATAAACTTCATCCATAGGGATGTACATGGAATCCATTACCTCCGCGTAATATACATCCGGATAGTCCTCTGTTGAGGTATAAAGATCTACATCCTTATTCAATTTCCTGTTCTCATAGGTGTCGCCCGGTCCCCCTGTACCGTAAGCATTAAGCATATACTCTTCATAAGGGGTCATATCCTCAGCATCTGCATCAGCAAAAGCAAATTCACCAATACCTCCGTCACCAGGCACAGCTCCTTCCATTTCTGCCATTATTGCTAAACGCACCCTGATTATTGAATCCTTTACATAATTTACGAACTGCCGGTATTCAGCATTTGTGATTTCTGTCTCATCCATATAGAACGAACGCACAGTCACCGTTTTTGGCGGCGCATCTCTTTGGTCGGCGATATCATCATCAGACTTACCCATAATGAATGCACCTCCCGGAATCAATGTCATACCATAAGGTTTCTCCGGATTCCACTTTTTCCCTTCCGCACCTACTAACTGTCCGCGATCACTGCGACCACAACCAACAAGCAAGGTTAGAACAGCAACTAGCGAAATAAACTTCTTCATAATTTTCTCCTAGGTTAAGACAATTGGTTTACGGCGGTAAACCTATCTATTTATTTTATAAAAAACAATATTTTCAATAAAAATACAGTAAAACAAATTAACGCATTAAGTATTTCTATATTTCATTCTTTCTCTTGGCTTTATACCATCTTTCAGGGATAATCTGATTGCAGGCTTCCAGATAATCTCCTTCGCTGCAAGGTAATAACGTATGCCTTTTTAATTTAGTATTTACATTTCCAAGAAATGGTATTTCTATCCACCATCGCCCGCTTACAGGGCTTTTAAAAAATACAAGAACCTCATCATCTATTGGCACCTGGTACTTAATAAAGTCATTTTTAGCTGAAATGGTATTCTCATTTGTGCGATAATTAACCCCTTCAATGAAGTACCATAATATCTGCGCAACCAACATATTCCCTAACGGCTGATAATCCGAAAAATACTCATAAATTCCGAAAGAGGAAACTTTATCACTTATTCCGGCATATCTGGCCAGGGCACAGATTTCCTTACCATCAAATCCATTAGGAGAAATATGATAACCTCCACCTATAGATGATGCATTTATTGCTCCAAGATCCAGGCCCACCAGATTGGCATCGCGCATTATAGGCTCAATATCTGATATATTTGAGGTCACCTCTCCCAATCTGTAAGCATCAAAAAACAGCCGCTCCATTAATTCAATTTCATTCTGGGAATTGAAATAGGTTTGATATCCAACACTGGAATAATTAAATAAATTGTAAGGTTTATTTACTACGATTTTTCCTACAAATGACTTATTGGAAATCGGATTATCTGCATCACCCAAATCAAATTTACTGTCAATATTGACTAAATTCACCATTTGGTCGAGAGTATCGTAAGCCCGGTACTGAGCATAGATTAAATCCTGTCCCCCTCCCAGGATCAAAGGGATAATATCCTTCTTCACCAACTGGGCAACAATATTTTGCAACGCAAAGTAGGTATCTTCCACTTCTGCCCCTTTGTCTATATCCCCGAGATCGGCAATTTTTATATGCCAGTTTCCGGGAAATAAACTGTAAAATGAAGAGCGTATATTATCAAAATGAAGAAATTCATCTACCTGAGCAGATCTTCTGTTCTCCCTAACACCAACAATAGCTACCTGGATACCTTCCAGATCTGGAATACCCGCCTGCGAAGAATGGATCCTCATGTTGGCACCTATAGCCTGCTTATCTAAATCGGAAATTTCGTCCAGCAAGTCGCTGCTTACCGGCCTCAGGAAATCAAAATCCATACGCTACTTCTTTTTCGTAGTTTTTTTCTTGGTATTAGTTTTCTTTTTCGCTGTAGATTTTTTCTTAGCTGGCTTTTTCTTCTTGGTGTTTTTATCAATGATGTCCTTCACTTCTTCAAGTGTAAGTTTTTCTGCATCTACAGTTTTCGGCAACTCTACTTTGGTTTTTCCCTTTATAACATTGGATCTTCCCCATCTTGCTTTTTCCACACGAATCCCTTCGTCTTCCCAGTTATGTATAACCTTTTCCCGCTCCTTCTTCTTTTTATCTTCAATAAGCGCCTCAATATCTTCTACGGAAAGATTATCGAAATCGTATTTTTTATTTACGTTGATAAAGATGCCATTCCATTTTAAGTAAGGACCAAATCTTCCCACACCTTTCTGAACCGGAAGATCCTCATATTCGTATATAGGCGCATCGGCCTTTTCCTTTTCCTTTATCAACTCCATTGCCCGGTCAAATTCCACATTGAGCGGATCCTCTCCTTTTTCCAGCGAAACAAACTTTTTCCCAAACCTCACATAAGGGCCATACCTGCCGTTGTTTACTTCTACGTTTTCTCCTTTATATTCACCCAACGTTTTAGGAAGCTGAAATAAATCCATTGCTTCTTCATAGGTAACTGAATCCAACGTTTGGTCTGGTCCTAAACTGGCAAATTTTGGTTTCTCATCATCTTCTACAGAACCAATTTGAACCATCGGTCCAAATTTTCCCAATCTCACACTTACTGGTTTTCCCGTTTCGGGATCCTCTCCCAAAATACGCTCCCCAACTTCGCGATCGGCATTCTTCGCAACATCCTGCACATGCGGATGGAAATCTTTGTAGAATTCCTTCATCATATGTGTCCACTCTTCGTTTCCTTCTGCGATATCATCAAAATTCTGCTCTACCCTTGCAGTAAAATTGTAATCGAGGATATTTGCAAAGTGATTCACTAGAAAATCATTAACAACCATTCCTGTAGCGGTCGGCACTAATTTTCCTTTATCACTACCAACGGTCTCGGTTAATTTTTCTTCAGAAATCTTATTCTGCTTCAAAGTAAGCTGTGCATAATCACGCTCATTTCCATCTACAGAACCTTTATCTATATATTTTCTGTTCTGAATCGTAGAAATAGTAGGCGCGTAAGTAGATGGCCGGCCTATTCCCAGTTCTTCCAACTTTTTAACCAGAGAAGCTTCTGTATACCTGTAGGGAGGACGGCTGAATCTTTCGGTAGCCGAAATATATTCGTTTTCCAGGCTTTCATTTTGCTTGAGAGCAGGCAACATTCCGCTTTGCTCTTCATCTTCTTCATCAGATCCTTCCAAATACACCTTTAAAAATCCATCAAATTTAAGAACCTCACCATTTGCTGTGAACTGCTTATCATGCTTATCGGCTTCAATCTTTACATTAGTACGCTCAAGTTGCGCCTCACTCATCTGAGAGGCAATAGCTCTCTTCCAGATAAGTTCATAAAGCCGTTGTTGGTCTCTATCCGCATTTACAGAATGGTTCTCAAAACTTGTGGGACGAATTGCCTCATGCGCTTCCTGTGCCCCTTTTGTTTTTCCTTTAAACTGACGGAATTTAGAATATTCTTCACCATATGCCTTCAGAATCTCTTTTTTAGCTCCTTTTCTTGCGTCATCAGAAAGATTCACACTATCTGTTCTCATATAAGTGATATGACCGGCTTCATATAAACGTTGCGCCATGGTCATCGTTTTACTAACAGAGAAATACAATTTCCTGGAAGCTTCCTGTTGTAATGTAGAAGTAGTAAAAGGTGGTGCCGGAGATTTTTTAGCCGGTTTGGTTGTAAGATCTGCAACCTTAAAATTCGCTCCTAAATTTTGTTCCAGAAATTTCTGAGCCTCTTCTTTGGTTTCAAAGTTCTTCGGAATTTTTGCCTTAAAAGTTTTACCCTCTTCCGTAGAAAATTCTGCATCTATTCTAAAAGAAGCTTCGGGAGTAAATTCGGTAATTTCACGCTCGCGCTCTACGATTAACCTCACAGCCACACTTTGAACACGACCTGCCGATAGTCCGCCTTTTACTTTCCTCCATAAAACAGGGGAAAGCTCGTAACCTACCAGTCTGTCCAGGACCCGTCTTGCCTGTTGCGCATTCACAAGGTTGTAATCTATCCCACGCGGATTATCAATTGCCTTTAATATAGCCGATTTAGTAATCTCGTGAAAAACAATTCTCTTGGTTTTATTTTTATCCAGCTTCAACTCTTCTGCCAAATGCCACGCAATAGCCTCTCCTTCACGGTCTTCATCACTTGCGAGCCAGACCATACTGGCATCCTTTGCTAAACCTTTAAGCTTCCTAACAACATCCTTCTTATCTTTTGAAACTATATATTTAGGTGTAAAATCCCCTTCTGTATCTACCCCAAGCTCTTTTGTGGGCAAATCTGCAATATGCCCAAAGCTGGAGGCCACCTTAAAATCCTTACCCAGGAATTTTTCAATGGTTTTAGCCTTAGCAGGAGACTCCACAATCACTAAATTCTTTGTCATAAATCAAATATTTATTCGTGCAAAAGTATATCAAATTTTTTTTAACCTAATAAATCTTGGGAATAAACCGTATTAAAACATTTTTAACCTTCAGCAGCAAATAACAAAAAGGCCCGCAAGAATGCGGGCCATCAAAACCAAAACAGACAAAAACTAATTCAGATTAAAAGTGCTAATAAGGTTTATTTCGTTGTTCTTATAATTGTACTGGCGTAGAATGTTATCCCCGATCATTAATAACGTCTCCTCAAGAGGAATGATATCATAGGTGTTAATGTCCTCAAAATGATCTGTCATTGTAAGATCGGGGGTATTTATTGTATTGTAAATTTTTAGTCCGGCATCACCATCGCAAATAAATAACTGATCCTCTCTTACTCCCAGGCCGTATGGATTCTCCATTACATAAGTCTTTAAAGTTTGCGGATTAGATTTATCTGCAACATCTATTACCATTAACTCACTCTGCTGCTGACCACAAAGATTACCGCCACGAACGGTCACATAAGCTATGTCATCTTTTACCACAACCGGATCACATCCCAGCACGTGCCGAATCATAGACACAAAAGAAGGCGTCTCAGGATTTTCTATACTATAGATGTACATCCCGGTTGTGCTCCCCAGAAAAAGGTGGTCATCCTGATTAAAAATAGTTTCCACATCCCAGCCCACATAATCCTCAAATACCTTCTGAGGTTGTGAAAGTGCAGCAATATCAAACACCGAAATGTTCTGCCGGTCTACCACATATAAATAGTCTGAAACTATTTTGAACCTTGCCAGAGAACCTCCTGTTCCGGTTGAATTCCCATTCCCGTTTGCTAATTCCGCCGAGTCCAGGAAATAAGGTTCATCAGTCATTTCGATACGTCTTTTCTCTATGGAATAACCGAGGATTACTTCCTGTGCAGGATCAAAATCCATGTCATCTACAAACATAGCTTCAGAAGGAATATTAAAATTGTTATTTGAGAAAACATCCTTTACCCTTTCCACCTGTTTAATATTTTCAATACTGGAAATATCAAATACCACCAGGTCCATCCCGCTGTCGGCATATAGCATATCATTTTTTACAGCAATATCCAGGTTCCTGGGAATATTTATATACCGGATTTTTTTAGGAGCATAAGGATCACGATTGTCGATTACATGTACGCCCTGGTATTTGTCATTAACAAACACGTAGTCCTTATAGGAGTAAATCTTACCGGCTTCAGTAATTACCCTTGGCTCCTGGATTTTTACAGAAGCCCGAAATTCTGAAATAGGCTGTGTGATGGGCACAGCTACTTCATAATACTCACCTGCCGGCTCCTGTTTCTCACAAGCTGTGAAAAACAGGATGAATAAGGGAAGAAAAGGAAGAAATGTTCGCTTTTTCATGATGGTTGATTTTCTATTAGATGCACATTACAGAAAAAGGTTGCGTGATATTAGTTAAAAAAATCACTGTCACTTTGTCATAAATTTGTTTAGTCCTATCTTTGCCCGTCAAAAATACCCAAAGCGACTGCTGTATTATGGAGAAGATATTAGACGAAAAACAACAAGGAAATACACTGGAAATGGAACCCCGGGAGGGAAATAGCCGTAAACTTTTTATAGAAAGCTACGGCTGCGCCATGAATTTTAGCGATAGTGAAATAGTAGCTTCAATTTTATCTAAAGAAGGTTTTGATACCACCCAAGATTTAGAAGAAGCAGACCTTGTTTTAGTGAATACCTGTTCCATCAGGGAAAAAGCTGAACAAACAGTAAGAAAGCGTCTTGAAAAGTACAATGCAGTTAAGAAGATTAACCCAAAAATGAAAGTTGGGGTGCTGGGCTGTATGGCAGAACGTCTCAAAAGTAAATTTCTTGAAGAGGAAAAAATTGTTGACCTGGTTGTGGGGCCAGATGCCTATAAAGATTTGCCAAATCTCATCAATGAGGTAGAAGAGGGACGCGATGCTGTAAACGTGTTGCTTTCCAAAGATGAAACTTATGGTGATATTTCTCCTGTACGGCTTCAGAGCAATGGCGTATCTGCCTTTGTATCTATAACCCGTGGCTGCGATAATATGTGTACTTTTTGCGTTGTTCCATTTACACGTGGCAGGGAGAGAAGCCGTGATCCACAAAGCATTATAGAAGAGGTCAATGATCTCGCCTCAAAAGGTTTTAAAGAAATTACTTTACTCGGCCAGAACGTCGATAGCTATTTATGGTATGGGGGCGGACTTAAAAAAGATTTTAAAAATGCCTCGGAAATGCAAAAAGCCACATCGGTTAATTTTGCCGCCCTGTTAAAACTTTGCGCCGAAGCACAGCCGAAGATGAGAATTCGCTTTTCGACTTCCAATCCACAGGATATGACCATGGATGTTATTGAAACAATGGCGAACTACAGGAATGTTTGTAACTATATCCATCTTCCTGTGCAAAGTGGAAGCGATAGGATTTTAAAGAAAATGAATCGTCTGCATACCCGCAAAGAGTATTTTGAAATGATCGATAATATCAAAAAGCTGATCCCGGACTGCGGAATTTCACACGACATTATCACAGGATTCCCTACGGAAACTGAAGAAGATCATCAGGACACGCTGGAATTGATGGAATATGTAAAATATCATTTTGGATATATGTTTGCCTATTCTGAACGTCCTGGAACAATGGCCGAACGTAAATTTGAAGATGACGTGCCAGAAGAGACAAAGCAAAGAAGACTTGCAGAGATTGTAAGCCTTCAGCGTAAACACAGTTTGTATAAAACCCAGTCGTTTCTTGGAAAGACTGTAGAAGTTTTAATAGAAAAAGAATCTAAGAAATCTGATGCTCATTGGAGCGGTAGAACACAGCAAAGTACAGTGGCCGTTTTTCCGAAAGAAGATTACAAAATAGGCGACTTTGTGAATGTAAAAATTAGTGATTGTACCAGTGCCACCTTAATAGGTGAAGCAGTTGGACTAAGTGACAATAATTAATAACAAGATGTTTCAGTTAATCATATAATGATTACTTAATACTCAATACTGCATACTTTAAATGGAATCGGTACAAGCAATAAAACAACGGTTTGGAATTATAGGAGACGATCCAAAAGTGAATCGCTCTGTAGAAAAGGCTATCCAGGTTGCCCCCACAGACATTTCTGTTCTGGTGACAGGTGAAAGTGGTGTGGGTAAAGAAAGTATCCCAAAAATAATCCACTCCTTGTCGCATAGAAAACATGGAAAGTACATTGCGGTTAACTGTGGCGCAATTCCCGAAGGAACTATAGACAGTGAACTTTTTGGACACGAAAAAGGTGCTTTTACAGGTGCAACGCAAACCCGTAGCGGTTATTTTGAAGTTGCAGATGGAGGAACAATTTTCCTGGATGAAGTTGGTGAACTGCCACTTCCTACCCAGGTAAGGCTTCTTCGGGTTCTGGAAAATGGGGAGTTTATAAAGGTAGGATCTTCTAAGGTGCAGAAAACCGATGTGCGGATAGTTGCGGCGACCAACATTAATATGTTTGAGTCCATTAAAAAGGAGAAATTTCGGGAGGATTTATATTATCGCCTAAGCACCGTGGAAATTAATCTGCCGCCGCTAAGGGAAAGAAAAGGCGATATTCATTTACTTTTCAGGAAGTTCGCTTCAGATTTTGCAATAAAGTACAAGATGCCAACCATCAGGCTGGAAGATGATGCCGTGGAGCTGCTCCTTAAATATCGTTGGGGAGGAAACATTCGTCAACTTCGGAATATTGCCGAGCAAATTTCTGTTCTGGAGCAACAGCGAAGCATCAATGCTGAAGATTTAAAACATTATTTACCCGATATTGGTAGTAATTTGCCTGCAATTATTTCAGAAAAAAGGAAAGAAGGAGACTTCAGTAACGAAAGGGAAATTCTTTACAAGGTTCTTTTTGACATGAAGAATGATCTTAATGATCTTAAAAAGCTTACCCTGAAATTAATGGAAGACGGAGATTCTAAAAAGGTTCAGGATGAAAACGAAAGCCTTATTCAGAAAATCTATGGTGAAAATGAAGAAGATGTAGACGCCGAAGAACTGGAAAATGAAAGAATGGAAGTTTTGCAGATTCCGCAGAACAGCCCTAAATCTGAACTTCAGGATGCCCGCGATAAATATTATTTTGCTGAAGAAATTGAAGAAGAAGAAACCCTTTCTTTACAGGATAAAGAACTGGAACTTATTAAGAAATCCCTTGAGCGCCATAGCGGAAAAAGAAAAGCCGCAGCAGAAGAGTTGGGAATTAGCGAAAGAACCCTTTACCGGAAAATAAAGCAATACGATCTCTGATTTAAGGTTTAAGGTTAATTGAACTTTCAAAATTTAAAAAGCGACACTATTTAATAAAACATGAAAAAAGTTACAGTTCTACTCTGCTCCATTCTACTACTGAGCCTTCAGTCCTGCGGAATATACTCTTTTACAGGTGCCAACACGGGGGATGCAGAATCTTTTCAGGTGAATTTCTTCCAGAACCAGGCAGACCTTGTGGAACCTGGGATTGACCGGCTTTTTACGCTCTCGCTTCAGGATTTAATTCAGAATCAGACAAACCTTAGTCTTGCCAATGAAAATGCGGATCTAATTTTTGAGGGCGAAATTGTGGATTATTACATAGCTCCCATGACGTCCACTGCAAATAACACGGCTGCTCAAAACCGGCTGACTATTGCAATAAACGTGCGATTTTATAATACATTAGAACCAGAAAAAGATTTTGAACGTGTCTTCTCCTTCTATTATGATTATGACGGCTCCACTCAATTAGTGGGTGGAGACCTGGAAACTGCGCTGGACGAGATTTATACCCGTATAACCCAAGACGTGTTTAATGCGGCTTTGACAGATTGGTAATGGACATAAAGGATTTTACATATTTACTGCAACATCCCGGCAATGTAACCAAAGAACACACTGGTGAACTGGAAGAAATCCTTATAAAACACCCCTATTTTCAGGCTGCACGGGCACTAAGGCTCAAAGGGCTCAAGGAAAACCGCTCTTTCAGTTACAATTCTGCATTAAAGAAAACTGCAGCATATACTACAGACAGAAGTGTGCTGTTCGATTATATTACTTCTCCCGAGTTTAATCAAAACCAGATTGCAGAGCAGATTAAAGAGCAGGACAAAAGATTAAAAGATATTACAGTTTTTGAAGCTGAAGAAGTCCATGGCAAGAGAAGTATGGCTATTGGCGATGCCATAAAAATGAAGCAATCTGAATCTGAAAGGGTAATGGATCCTGCCTTATTTGGAAAACCGGAAGAAAAAGAGACCCCTGAAAAAAGGCAAATATCGACCTCCACTATTCCTCCAGAAGAAGAGCTTAAAATTGGGGAGCCTTTAGACTTTAATGCTTCAGAATCGCACTCTTTTTCAGAATGGCTTAGGTTAACCTCTGCAAAACCGGTAGAGAGAGAAACTTCTTCCGAAGAAAAAGAAGGAAAAATAGAAGCGGAAAAGCAAAAACAAGATGAGAATCCGCATTCGAAGAAGTTTGATCTTATAGATGAGTTTATTTCAAAAAGTCCAAGGATAAAACCAGGAAAAATTCCCAACAAAACCAATCTGGCAGAACGAAATTCTGTTACCCCCGAAGCCTTAATGACAGAGACTTTAGCAAAGGTTTACCTTGAACAAAAAAATTATAAAAAAGCCATACAGGCATATAAAATATTAATTTTGAAAAATCCCGAAAAAAGTGGTTTCTTTGCAGACCAAATTCGGGCAATCGAAAAATTACAAGAAAATAATACTGACTAAGAATGAGCACATTCACAATTTTTTTAGCCTTAATAGTTATAGTAGCTTTTTTGCTAGTTGTAGTAATTATGGTACAGAATCCTAAAGGAGGCGGACTTTCTTCTTCCTTTGGAGGCGGCGGACAACAGGTAGGTGGCGTAAAGAAAACCAATGACTTTTTAGATAAAAGCACTTGGACCCTTGCTACTTTACTACTCGTCCTTATTTTACTTTCCAACGTTACAATCCTTGATGATGCTCCAGGATCTACCGGGGTTTTTGAGAGTGATGCTGATGTTGAAATGAACGTACCTCAACCCGTACAACAACCAGAAACAAATAACGAATAATTACATCTCGTTCTTTTATAGGATTACTAATGCCAGCTTATGACAAGCTGGCATTTTTTTTTGCTAATTGGCAGTTTTTATGTAGTGGCACAATTTTCGAAATATCCACAGTCGAGTTAAAAAATTAATTAACCTAAATAATATTAAAATGGGACTAAACATTAAACCGCTCTCAGACAGAGTTCTTATTGAGCCTGCAGCAGCAGAAACAAAAACTGCTTCAGGAATTTACATTCCGGAAACCGCTAAGGAAAAACCACAAAGAGGTAAAGTTGTAGCCGTAGGAAAAGGAACAAAGGATCACGAGATGACCGTAAATGTTGGGGATATGGTTCTTTATGGCAAATATGCCGGTACCGAACTGAAACTGGAAGGTACAGATTACCTGATTATGAGAGAAGACGATATACTTGCAGTAGTATAAGCTCTTATTTTTGAAGAAAAATTTAAAGATTAATCAATACTCCTGAAGATTCAGGATAAAAAACAATAAGAAATGGCAAAAGATATAAAATTTGACATCCAGGCACGCGACGGGATTAAGCGCGGTGTGGATGCTCTTGCAAATGCAGTAAAAGTAACTTTAGGTCCTAAAGGACGTAACGTAATAATCAGTAAATCTTTTGGTGCTCCAACCGTAACTAAGGATGGTGTTACCGTGGCAAAAGAAATTGAACTTGAAGATCCTTTGGAGAACATGGGAGCTCAAATGGTAAAAGAAGTTGCTTCTAAAACCAATGATCTTGCCGGTGACGGTACTACTACCGCGACTGTTCTTGCTCAGGCTATCGTAAAAGAAGGCTTAAAGAACGTTGCAGCGGGTGCAAACCCTATGGATCTTAAACGAGGAATTGATAAAGCTGTTGCAGCTTTAACTGCAGATCTTGCCAACCAGACAAAAGAAGTTGGAGATTCTTCTGAAAAAATCAAGCAGGTTGCTTCTATTTCTGCCAACAATGATGAGCATATCGGTGAATTAATTGCTGAAGCTTTTGGAAAAGTTGGAAAAGAAGGAGTAATTACTGTAGAAGAAGCAAAAGGTACCGAAACGTACGTAGATGTAGTTGAAGGTATGCAGTTTGACAGAGGATATCTCTCTCCTTATTTCGTTACCAATAGCGAAAAAATGACAGCAGATCTTGAGAGCCCGTACATCTTATTGTACGACAAGAAGATCTCTGCAATGAAAGACCTTCTTCCAATCCTTGAGCCCGTAGCACAATCTGGAAAACCACTTTTAATTATTGCTGAAGATGTAGACGGCGAAGCCCTTGCTACTTTAGTGGTAAACAAACTTAGAGGTTCCCTAAAAATTGCTGCTGTTAAAGCACCAGGTTTTGGAGACAGAAGAAAAGCTATGTTAGAAGATATCGCTCTTCTTACCGGTGGTACTGTAATTTCTGAAGAAAGAGGATTTTCTCTTGAAAACGCTACTATCGACCAGTTAGGTACTGCAGAAAAAGTAGCTATAGATAAGGATAACACTACGATTGTAAATGGTTCTGGTGAGCAGAAAGACATTGAAGATCGTGTTAACCAAATTAAAGCCCAAATCGAATCTACTACTTCAGATTACGACAGGGAAAAATTACAGGAGCGTCTTGCTAAATTAGCAGGTGGTGTTGCTGTACTTTATGTTGGCGCAGCTTCTGAAGTTGAAATGAAAGAGAAAAAAGACCGTGTAGACGATGCCCTTCATGCAACCCGTGCGGCTGTGGAAGAAGGAATTGTAGCCGGTGGTGGTGTTGCACTTGTACGTGCTATAAAAGTACTTTCAGATATTTCTTCTGAAAATGCTGATGAAGCTACTGGAATTAAAATTATTGCTCAGGCTATCGAAGCTCCTCTTCGTACTATTGTAGAGAATGCTGGTGGGGAAGGATCTGTGGTAATTAATAAAGTACTTGAAGGTGATAAGGACTTTGGATATGATGCAAAAACCGACACTTTTGTTGATATGATGAAAGCCGGTATTATCGATCCTAAAAAAGTAACAAGGGTAGCTCTTGAAAATGCTGCTTCTGTTGCCGGAATGATCCTTACTACAGAATGTGCATTAGTTGACATCCCTGAAGATAACGCTGGTGGTGGAATGCCAGGTGGAATGGGCGGCGGAATGCCAGGAATGATGTAGTGGCACGACCACAACGAATAAACTTAAAACCCGCTTCTTTTAATGAAGCGGGTTTTTTTATTTCTACTTAT
>NZ_JAVRHM010000024.1:0-48774 GCF_031846525.1 Autumnicola patrickiae | reverse complement strand
CAAGTGCAAACAACGCAAACGGAGGTTAATCGGATTATAAGTGAACATGGGAGGACCCACGAAAAGGGCGACGGGATCATCTATGTTTCTGAAGTGGAGCAGCTCTTCAAAGTAAAGACCGGCGAAGAAAGTAAACACGAACTTTAACCCCGAAGGCTTCTATAATTCGGGAAAATAGATAGCCCTAAAGAAAAAAGAAGGGATCATGAAAACATACCAAAGACACCGAAAAAGCTATCGTAAAAATTTAAGAAGTGGTGAAAAATCTTCTTCTAGGATAACCGTTAAAGATAAAATCATCGCTATTATAGCATTTATTGGAATATTCGTCCTGGCAGTCTATTTAGCGATAGTGGTGGCTATGCATTAATTAACATCCTGTATAACTGACATTTTCTTTACTTATCTTAAAATGACTTTCATCTATTCTAAAAACCATAATTCTAATTGTGAAAATTAATATTATGTTGTAGTTTTAGTTAATTATTTAAACAAAACCGTTTAAAAATTATCAGTAAATATGATAATCGTCATATTTAAGTTGGCTTTTCCTTATTAAGTTTGAAAATATTCTTTATATAAAGTAAAAGTTAATATTTGTTAATTTTTTTAGATCCGTACTGTGCAAAGCTTTAAAAAAATAATAGCTGTCTCTTTAATATTCGCGGTAATGTTCGCTACCTCGTCTTTTACTGTGAGTATGCATTACTGTTGCAATAAGCTCGTGGATATGGCTGTTTTTACTAAAGCAAAGGTTTGTGACGCTGCACTTCAGGCTCAAACCAATCCTTCAAAAAAATGTTCGTTCGAAAAAAAAGGATGCTGTGACAATAAATCTATAGTGAAAGAAGGCAGTGATAATCTTCAAAAAACTACATTTAAAATGGAGAATCAAAATCTGGTTTTCCGGCACACATTTTTTTACGCTTACATAAATCTATTCGAGGGACTTGTGCAAAATGTTGTCCCTTTTTTAAATTATGATCCATCCCTCATACCAAAAGACTTTCAGGTACTCCACGAGGTATATTTAATTTGATTTCTTTCTAAGTAGGTTCTTTGATTAACCTGCACCACCGTGTTGGCCCAGTACTTCGCACAGGCTTACAACGGGTGCGCCCATTCCTGATCACGCCACACTGTTAACTATTTGCTAAATAGCAAATTAAAAACCTTTGTTAGGATAAGGAATATTCTAACAATCAAAAATGAGACTATGGATTTACAGAAAGAATTCTGGATAAAAAATATGGTATGTAGCCGCTGCCTAAAAGTTATAAAACAGGAACTGGAAGAGCTTGGGATTATCGTGCTCTCTTTGGAATTGGGTAAATTATTAGTGGAAGCATCAAATAAAACGGACAGGAATATTACTGAAAATGTAACTAAAGTTCTTCATTCTAATGGTTTTGAAATTGTACAAAGTGAAGAAGATATGCTGGTTGAAAAAATGAAAATCATTCTGATAGAACTGCTTACTGAACTGCCCCTCCATTTAAAAGTAAATACTTCAAAGCATCTGTCTTTAACCCTTCACAAGGATTATAAAATATTGAGCAAGCTGTTTTCTAAAAATGAAAATACCACCATTGAAAAATATTTTATAAAACTGAAAATAGAAAAGGTAAAGGAATTTATTCAATTAAAGCAGTATTCTTTTTCAGATATAGCATATATGCTGGATTACAGCAGTATAAACCATTTATCAAGACAATTTAAAGAAATCGTGGGAATGAGTATGACGGATTATAAAAATTCAGAAGATTGGAAAAGAAACTTTTACGATGAAATTATATAAATAAGAAAGAAGATTATGAAGATGAAACACTTTAAAAGCAAGTAGGTTTACATTCAATTTAAGCCTGGACATCTCCTAACGGCTTGTGTTGATAACCCCACAATTATTTCACAAGCCAGTTTCAGGCCCTTCGAATGATGAAAAGTAAGAATTAACCAAAAAATTAAAACTATGAACAAAATATTAATCGTGATTTTATTAATTCCTTTTATAGGATTCGCTCAAAACATTGAAAATGTAGATTATATCTCACCGTTCCATAATGATATTGCAGCGGTTAAAAAAGGGGATAAATGGGGGTTTATTGACAAAGAAGGCACACTGGTAATAAATTACCGGGATGACCTTGTGCCTACCAAAACAGGTAATGCAAGTTATCCGGTATTCAGTGAGGAAAGATCCCTGATCGTCCACAAAAAAAATGGTATTTCGTATTTCGGGTACATAGATAAATCTGGAAAAACAGTTATTGAACCGCAGTTTTTAAATGCCACCAATTTTAAAGAAAATGCAGCTATAGCACTGAAATTGGTTAAGGAAAATCTTGGCAGTAATGATGTACTGATGAAAAATGTAGTGAATTACCATTATTTCGAAGTAATTATTAATACGAATGGGGAAATAGGTCAATATTTAACTGAAGACCCTATACACATTACCCTTTCGAAAGAATATTTAAAAGATACCCCAGCTATTACTTCCAAATTTATTTCTGACAATCTAATAGCAATCAGGAACAATAATAAGGGATGGAGGATTAAAAAAATCAATTAAAACAGATATTATCAATTTCAAAAACAAAAAACAATGAAAAATCACTGGTTATGGATGGTCCTCGGTTGCGGGCTTCCCTTGTTATTCATCTTTTTAGCTCCCTCAATTGGGATTGGAGGCGGGACCTGGCTTTTTGCATTCATTATAATAATGTTCGCCATACACCTGCTAATGCCAATGCAACACGGGAGCCATACGCACGGATTATCTGATGAGAACTTAAATAAGAAGAACAAAAAAGAGGGTGAAAAAAGAGATCATCATCACTAAAGTTTAAGATATGAAACGAAAATTTCAAATTAATGGCATCAGTTGCAGCGGATGCGTTAACAGGGTTAAGAAAGTTTTAGAGGCGCTCCCAGCTGTGGAAAAAACAGAAGTTTTTCTGAACCCAAAAGGAGCCACAATTATCACAATGAAGGAAACCCTAACAGTTGATGAACTACAAAAGCAACTAGACAACCTGGAGGGCTATACTATTGAAGAAATTAAAAAATAACTTTAAAACTCAGCACTATGCACTATTACGACGGAACTTTTGGAGGTATGCACCTTATTTGGTGGTTTATCTGGTTAGCATTTATTATATGGATTTTCTTTATCCCAACAGATATTCCTTACCAAAGAACAAAAGAAGAAAAGCCATTGGATATCCTAAAAAAAAGGTTTGCTAAAGGTGAAATCTCAAAGGAGGAATTTGAAGAATCCAAAAAATTAATAAACTCAGATAACTAACCTAAAAACACACAAACTATGTATCGATTGAACGTAAAAAAATTTGGTTTTGCCCTCGGTCTTACTGGAGCTTTGATTTATTTGGGCTGTATGATCGTGATGGCTACAGCGGGACAAGAAGGAACGATTATATTTTTCAATAGTCTTTTACACGGTCTGGACACAAGCAATATTATAAGAATGGACGTTCCCCTATTGGAAGCATTTTTCGGTATTGTTCAAACCTTCATTTTAGGTTGGTTAATTGGAGCGTGCATTGCAGCATTTTATAACGCCCAAGTTAAAAAGGGATAATTTTTTATCAGGGAAATTTAAAAAGCATTTGGCAATAAACCTCTTTAATTAGAATATAACTATATAAAATAAGTTTTAAATCCTTAATAATGCAGAGTAAGAAACCTCTTAGAAATATTAAAACAATAGCTGTTCAAGTATTAATTTGGGCAGGCATTTTCTATTTCCTGGTACACCCTTTTACAATGGTGCTCTATTGGTTTGAATATAGTAACACAGTGTTTTCGTTTTCCCTGTTTCAAGATGTTTTAAAAACTCGATTTTTAGAGTCTTTCACTTTTGATATGAGTGGAATGGGTGGTTTACTCACGCTCTTAGGTGGTCTTTTGGGACTACTGTCTGGTTTGTTTTGGATAAACCTTAAAAGGAAAAATGAACTCATTGGAACACAACAACAGCTGCTTGTTCGTGATATTGAAGAATTAATTGAGTCGGGCGAAAATGAACGGGTAGAATTCAAGTCTTCGATACGGTATGATTATTACCGTAAAACAACCAATAAAGAACTGGAACTGGTCATTGCCAAAACCATCACAGGTTTTATGAATGCCAAGGGCGGTAAATTAATTATTGGTGTAGATGATGATGGAAATATTTTAGGCTTGGAGAATGATTTCAAGACACTCAAACACAAAAACAGGGATGGTTATGAACGTGAAGTTTTTAGAATAATTTCTACCCAGTTGGGCCACGAGGCTTGCTTCAGCAATCAGGTTTTATTTTATGGTTTAAATGAAAAGGAGGTGTGCGTAATAAATATTGAACCTTCTGAAAAACCAATTTATGTAAGTGATACTGAAAACACCACTTTTTATGTTCGGACGGGTAATGCTACGTATCCTTTGACAGTGAAGGAAGCTGTTAATTATTTAGAAAATAGAAAATTATAAGAGTATGCAATACGTCTGGTTTATATGGTCACTTATAATTCTTGCGCTTTGGGCAGTCATCTATCTGTTGAGAAAAGAATCAAGAAAAGAGATGCTCAAAATGAGCCTTATAACAATGCCTTTTGGATTAACAGAACCCTTTTTTGTGCCAGAATATTGGTTCCCGCCCTCCTTATTCAATTTAGCAGAACAAACAGGTTTTGACATAGAGAGCCTTATCTTTTCTTTTGCTATTGGCGGGATTGGCACGGTGCTCTACAACCTTATTTTTAAGCGAAGCCTCGTTGAAATACCGCATAACGAGCGTGGTCACCAGAGACATAAGCTACATATTTATATACTTTTTATACCTTCCTTGGTCTTTTTCATACTCGCCCTATTCACATCGCTCAACCACATTTATTGTGGGATTATCGCTTTGTTTATAGGTGCCTTGGCAACACTCTATTGTCGTCCTGATTTGAATAAGAAGATTTGGGTTGGGGGAATCTTGTTTACAGTATTGTACTTTATTTATTTCGGAAGTATCCTTCCATTCTATCCTCAATATGTGGAGCTGTATTGGAACCTCGATAACCTGACCCATATTCTCTTCTTGGGTGTGCCCATAGAAGAATTACTGTTTGCCTTCACTTTTGGAATGTACTGGTCTGGATTGTACGAACACCTGTATTGGCGAAAACTTATAAAATCGAAAGGAATTTCAACCAACTAAAACATTCAAATTATGAAAATACTATTGGCAGTAGACGGTTCAGACTTTAGCAAAGCTGCTGTGGATGAAATTAATAAAATGATGTTACCATCATATGCTGAAATCTGCATCATAAATGTATATGAGTTTCCCGCGATGATTGGCCCAGAATTAATGACCACGAGCGGAAGCCTGAACAATTACTTCGAAGAATATATAAGCGGTGCCAAAAAAATAGGGAATAAAATTGTTTCGGAAGCCAGCGATGTCCTTAAGAGCAAAAATGAAGCACTCGCCATAACTACCATCGTAGTGAGTGGATTGCCCAAAAGTGCTATTCTCGAAAAAGCCGGGGATTGGAAAGCAGATTTAATCGTAGTTGGCTCTCAAGGGCAGGGAGCATTTTCACGATTTTTACTTGGCTCCGTTTCACAATATCTAGCAACTCACGCCAAATGCTCGGTACTTATTGCAAGAGATAAGGATGAAGGGTGAATGCTATATGAACAACTAACAAATGAAAGATAGCCACACACATAAGAAAATATTGCCATCTGCCTGCAAGGTAACGGATGATATCTGCCTTCCAGATTCTGACCTACCTCGCGTAGTTATCATTGGTGGAGGATTTGGAGGTCTGGCATTGGTTGAAAAACTGAAACACAAAGAGGTGCAGGTTGTATTGTTTGATAAAAACAACTTCCATCAGTTTCAGCCTTTGTTCTATCAAGTGGCCACGAGTGCTTTGGAGCCAGACAGTATTGTTTTTCCATTCAGAAAACAATTTAGTGGTTATAAGAATGTAATATTTCGTTTGGCCGAAGTCGAGGAAATTCAACCCTCATCAAATATATTAATAACTTCCAGAGGAAAAGTCCACTACGACTATCTGGTACTTGCAACTGGTACGACCACCAATTTTTTTGGGATGGATTCCGTAGCCCAAAATAGTTTGGGGATGAAGGATATTCGCGATTCCCTGAACATTCGCCATATGATGTTGCAAAATCTGGAACAAGCAGCGATTACCTGTGATGATGATGAACGGGATGCCCTAACAAATTTCGTTATCGTTGGAGGTGGTCCTGCTGGCGTGGAAATGGCAGGTGCTTTAGCTGAATTCCGTAAATATATTCTACCCAAAGATTACCCAGAATACCCTGCTTCCATTATGAACATTTACTTAATAGAAGCTATTGACGAGTTGTTAAGTACAATGTCAGACAAAGCATCATCAAAAACTTTAAAGTATTTAAAAGGCTTGAATGTAAAAGTACTATTCAATGAGTCGGTAAGTGACTATGACGGTTCAGAGGTTACTACAAAAAGCGGAAAGAAAATTTTAGCAAAAAATCTCATCTGGACAGCTGGCGTAAAAGGTCAATTCCCAAAAGGTGTCGATGAAAAACACGTGGTAAAAGGCAACCGGATTAAAACCGATCCCTATTTAAAAGTAGAAGGCTTTAAAAATGTTTTTGCCATAGGTGATATAGCTGCGCTTATTTCTGAAGAAACACCCAAAGGGCATCCACAAGTGGCGCAGGTAGCAATCCAGCAAGGCAAATATCTTGGCGAATCCTTGTTGAAGCTTATGAAAAACAAACACATAGAACCTTTTTACTATAAAGACAAAGGTTCCCTGGCCACCGTAGGAAAGCGTAAGGCAGTAGCAGATTTGGGCAAGTTCAGATTTACAGGTTATTTCGCCTGGCTCTTATGGTCAGTAGTACACTTAATATCCATAAGCGGATTTAGAAACAAATTGATGGTTGGTTTTAATTGGGCAGTAAGCTATTTCACTTACGAGAAGAGCAACCGTCTAATTATTAGAAATTTTAAACCAAAATCATTAATTAATCACACGAAGAATTAATTTAAAGATGAAAACCAATACAGATAAAAACGATAAGCTTTCCTTAATAGGTTCCATATCTCTTGGTACTGGTGTAATGATTGGTGCTGGCATATTTGTCCTTATGGGGCAAATAGCAGAGTTGGTGGGTGATCTATTTCCCATTGCATTTATTGCAGGTGCTGTTGTGGTGGGTTTTAGCTCATATTCCTATGTCAAGTTTTCAAATGCTTTTCCATCGTCTGGAGGTGTGGTTAAATTCCTTAACAAATCCTATGGACCTGGAACAACAACAGGGTTTTATTCTTTGCTGATGTACGTATCAATGGTAGTTTCCGAAAGTCTGGTGGCGGGCACTTTTGGAGCATATACGTTGAGACTATTTCCCGAGTCCTATGCAGGTTATGCCTCTACCCTGGGTGTTGGGCTAATTGTTGTTGCTTATATAGTGAACATCCTGGGCAATAAGGTTATTGGTGCCACCGCGACATTTACCGCTGTTATAAAGGTAGTGGGAATAGCAATTTTAGCTATTGCCGGCCTTGCAATTTCAGGTTTTGCCGGTATTACGGGAAACTATATTCCCGAAAATACTGAGACATTACCACAAGGCTTCGGATTTGTGGCCGCTTTGGCGTTATCTATCCTTGCTTATAAAGGCTTTACCACTATCACTAACCAAGGTGGGGATATTGTAAATCCACATAAAAATCTAGGACGATCCATTATTATTTCTATTCTTATCTGTACGCTCATCTATGTAGCACTGGCTTTGGCTGTGGCCGGAGGTTTAAATATCCCCGAAATTATTGCGGCAAAAGATTATGCCCTCGCGGCCGCAGCAAGACCTGTTTTTGGCGAATGGGGTTCCTGGATTACTATTGGTATTGCCATAATAGCCACGGTCTCTGGGGTCATTGCCAGTGTGTTCTCATCATCACGCCTGTTGGCGATGCTCAGTAATATGAAACAGGTGCCTTCCTTGACCAAATTTGGCAGTTTAAAGAATCCGGCACTCATATTTACCGTTTCCCTTGCCATTTTATTGACAATCCTGTTTGATTTAACAAGAATTGCATCCATTGGGGCTATATTTTACCTCGTTATGGATATCGCAATTCATTGGGGGCTTTTCCGCAATCTTAGAAAAGAAGTGGATTTTAAACCAATTATCCCCGTGATTGCCATTATACTGGATGTTGCAGTACTCTCGGCCTTTATTTATATAAAATATCTGAACGATCCTTTGGTTCTTATTGTCGCGGCAATTGGGATTGTTCTAATACTTGTGGCGGAACGCCTTTTTATGATTTCACATACAGACGATGAAGGTAATATGCCGATGGGAATGAAGAATACAAGTGACAAAAACAATAAAACATAATTAATTAAAAACAATTTATATGAAAAATGTAGCAGTTATAGGTTACGGAGTCATTGGAAAAAGGGTGGCAGATGCCATCAACCTACAAGAAGATATGAAGCTTTCGGGAGTATGCGATATCATTACCGACTGGCGAATTCAAAATGCCGTAAGAAAGGAATACGATATTTATGCAGCTACCCAGGAAGCTGAAGGTAAAATGAAATCCGAAGGAATTTCAGTAAAAGGAAATTTACAGGAGCTTTTAAAGAAATCAGACCTGGTTGTTGATTGTACACCCAAAAAGATTGCCGCTCAAAATGTAGCTATCTACAAGGAGCAAAACATCAAATTTATTGTACAAGGAGGTGAAAAACACGAAACTACAGGTCATTCCTTTAGTGCTGAAAATAATTACAAATCGGCTTTAAACTTGAATGCGACAAGAGTGGTTTCCTGTAATACTACGTCTATTTTAAGAACCTTGACCGCTTTAAAAAGAGCCGATTTATTGGATTATGCCAGAGGAACCCTCTTAAGAAGAGCTACAGATCCCTGGGAAAGTCATTTAGGTGGTATTATGAATACAATGGTTCCCGAAAAAGATATCCCAAGCCATCAAGGTCCAGATGCTAAAAGTGTAGATCCAGAATTGGATGTCATCACCGCAGCGGTAAAGGTACCCGAAACCTTAAGCCATATGCATTATTGGAATGTGAAATTAAAGAAAAAAGCGAATAAAGAAGAAGTGCTAAAAGCCTTCAAGACGTCGAGCCGTATTAAATTAATTCAATATGACCAGGGTCTGGTTTCTAACAATACCATTAAGGAAATGTTCTTGGATATGGGAAGGCCGTGGGGCGATATGTACGAAGTGGCTCTTTGGGAAGATATGCTGAAAGTACAGGGAGACGAACTTTTTTACGCTTATGTAGTCGATAACCAAGCCATTGTTATACCAGAGACCATAGATGCCATTAGGGCACTTACCGGAATTGAAATGGATGGGGCAAAATCCATTACCAGAACAAATAAAACCTTGGGAATTAATTAAAAAATAAGCGTTATGGACACATATAAAAACATAGTAGATCATTTAGGGGATAAAGCTTCCTTTTACCTTGAGTACGTTAGTAAAAAAATTACGAAAGATGAATTACAGCTACCTGGCAAAAACTTTATCGATAATGTATTTTTGAAAAGTAATCGTAATCCACAGGTTCTTCGTAGCCTTTCCCAATTATACAATCACGGCAACCTGGTAGGAAGTGGTTATTTAAGTATCCTTCCTGTGGACCAGGGTATTGAGCATAGCGCAGCATTTTCATTCTATAAAAACCCGGATTATTTTGACCCGGAAAATATTATAAAACTTGCTATTGAAGCTGGTTGTAATGGTGTGGCATCCACGTTTGGGGTTTTGGGTTTGAACGCCCGAAAATATGCCCATAAAATCCCTTTTATCGTAAAAATTAATCACAATGAGTTGCTCACCTATCCAAATAAATATGACCAAACACTTTTTGGTAAGGTAAAATCGGCCTGGGATATGGGAGCGGTTGCTATTGGCGCTACCATTTATTTTGGTTCAGCGGAGAGTAACAGACAGTTTAAAGAAATTGCTGAAGCTTTTGAAGAAGCCCACAATTTGGGAATGGCCACCATCTTATGGTGCTATACACGGAACGAGGCATTTAAAACCAACAAGGAAGATTATCACGCAGCTGCCGATTTAACCGGGCAGGCAAACCATTTGGGTGTTACTATTCAAGCAGACATCATCAAACAAAAATTACCCACCAATAATTTTGGTTTCAAAGAGATAGGATTTGGAAAATATGATGATAAAATGTATAAAACCCTCACAACCGACCACCCTATTGACTTATGTCGATTGCAAGTAGCAAACTGCTATATGGGCAAAATAGGACTGATTAATTCAGGAGGTGGGTCCAAAGGTGAATCTGATTTAGTTGAGGCGATAACAACTGCCGTCATCAATAAAAGAGCTGGTGGTTCTGGTTTGATAATGGGAAGAAAGGCATTTCAAAAACCTTTCAATAAGGGGATTGAGTTATTGCAAACCGTGCAACAAGTTTATTTGGAAAAAAGCATATCGGTAGCTTAAACTCTTTTTAAAAATGATATAAAAACCATGAATAAGAAAATTAAAAATATCGGGTTGTTTACTTCTGGGGGTGATTCGCCGGGAATGAACGCGGCCTTATATGGAATTGCTAAAGTGGCAGAGATAAATGGGATTAAAATTACCGGGATTCTAAAAGGTTACGAGGGAATGATTAATGGTGATTTTTCACCTCTTAAGAGCAGTGACTTAAAAAAAATGGTGCATAGGGGCGGAACATTACTTAAGACTGCCAGAAGTAAGAGATTTCTAACTATAGAAGGCAGGAAATTGGCCTTGAAACACCTACAGGAAAATAACATAGATGCCCTGATTGCCATTGGTGGCGATGGCACATTTAAAGGACTACTTACTTTTTCAGAAATATGCGACATTCCGTTTATCGGCATTCCTGGTACTATAGATAATGATATTTCAGGAACAGATTATACCCTTGGTTTTGATTCCGCAGTAAATACAGCCATTGAGAATATTGATAAAATAAAGGACACTGCGGAATCTCACAATCGGGTATTCATTGTGGAAGTAATGGGCAGGGATTCTGGCTACATCGCCATTCATTCAGGACTTACCACAGGAGCAGATGCCATTTTAATTCCCGAGAGTGGAAAGGACTTTATTTATCTATTGGATAAGGTTAAAAATTACGATAGCGAAGATGCTTTTCTTGTCGTGGTTTCAGAAGGCGATGAAATAGGTGCCGAACTTGTTTCTTCAAAAATAAAGGAAGTCAACCCCAATGTCGATTTACGAATTACAAAACTTGGGCACGTACAGCGTGGTGGAAATCCTTCTGCTTTAGATAGGATGTTGGGTATTAGGCTTGGGGTGGAAGCCGTAAAATCACTTTTACAAAGTAAAAAGAATGTAATGGTCGGGATTTTAAACAATCAATTGCACTTAACCCCTTTTAATGAAATGGTCAAACAACATCAGGTCAATAAAGAATTGCACGAACTCTTAGAACTATTTGGAAAATAAAAACGAGAAAAATGAAAACATACATAGAGGAAAGACCTTGGGGAAACTTTGAACGCTTTACCCATAACGAGATTAGCACCGTAAAAATACTTACGGTTAATCCAAACGAAGAGCTAAGTCTACAGTTTCACCATAACAGGGAAGAATTCTGGAGAGTAATAGATGGAACGGGAACTTTCGTAATTGGCGACAATACCAAAGTTGGCCATAAAGGGGACGAATTTTTTATCCCGAAGGAAACCGTACATCAAATAAAAACATCTGATTCTTCTGTAAGTGTACTTGAAATTGCTTTTGGAAATTTTGATGAAAACGATATTGTCAGGCTAAAGGACAAATACAACAGGGAAGACCCCAAATAAATATTACAATATGGAACATACACATCAAATTAATACCAGAATACCCATAGAGAAAAAAGGGATACTGCTCAGTCCCACTAAATTGAAATTTGAGAGCAATGGGGTTTTAAACCCTGGAATATTTCAAGAAGGTGAAGAGGTGCATATCTTTTACCGTGCGGTGGAAGATGGCAATTACTCTACCATTGGATATGCCAAAACCAATGAGCATTTAGATCTCATAGAAAGGAAATCAAGCCCGTTAATAACTCGTGATTTTGATTATGAAAAACATGGTGTGGAAGATGCTCGTATTGTTAAAATTGAAGATATCTATTATTTAACTTATACAGCTTATGACGGGTTCAATGCCATGGGTGCTTTGGCAACTTCAAAAGACCTGAAACATTTTGAGAAAAAGGGGATAATCACACCATTCATTACCTACAAAGAATATAAATACCATTTGGAGCATTGTAATCAGGAAAGATTGAATCCAAAGTATTATTATTACTACAACTTGTTTGCACAAATTGGATTGGCAGATGAAAAACATAGGTATCTGAGGGATAAGGACATTGTCCTGTTCCCCAAAAAAATCAACGGTAAATTTGTAATGCTCCACCGTATATGGCCAGGAATACAAATAGTACAGTTTGAAAAGTGGGAAAACCTTACCAAAGAATTTTGGGAAAATCATATAAAGAACCTTCACGATCATATTCTTATAGATCCGTTCTACGATTTTGAAGTGAATTATCTCGGTGCCGGATGCCCTCCCATAGAAACAAAGGATGGTTGGCTGATGATTTACCACGGAGTTTGTGAAACCCACATTGGAAAGACTTATCACGCCGCCGCTGCGTTACTGGATATTGAAGACCCTATAAAAGTAATTGGGCGATTGCCCTATCCCTTATTTTCCCCTACCGAAGAATGGGAACTGCTTGGTGTTGTAGATCATGTAGTATTTCCTACCGGGACCGCATTGTTCGGGGACGACCTTCATATCTATTATGGAGCGGCCGACAAACATACGGCGGTAGCTAAAGTAAGCCTACAACTATTATTGAATGAATTAAAAAAAACAGCTATATCATGAAAAATCATAGAATTTTAATGGTTTGCTCATATCCTCCCCGCGAGTGCGGTATTGCTACTTATTCACAAGATTTGATACGGGCCTTGAAAAGATGCTTTGGCTCAACCATAGAGATCGAGGTTTGTGCTCTGGAAAATGAGTACTGCGACGCTAATGATTATCCAGAGGAAGTTAAATATAAAATAGATGCCCAAGAGTTAAGTTCCTTTTTCAAAGTAGCTAATAAGTTAAATGAAAGGGACGATATTGGGATGGTCTGTGTACAACACGAGTTTGGGCTGTTTGGAGGTGACTACGGTGGCCATTTAGTGGCTTTTCTGCTAAAGTTAGACATCCCTATTTCTTGTGTGTTTCATACCGTTCTTCCCTATCCAGATGAAAAAAGAACTAAAATAGTGCAAGCGTTGGGTGATCTTTCCGAGAAACTGATCGTTCTTACCAATAAATCCGCAGAAATATTAGAAAGTGATTATCATATTGATAATAACAAATTAGCTGTCATACCCCATGGCACCCATGTTGTACTATGGAAAGAAAAACAACGGCTTAAAAATAGATATGGCTTTCAAAATAAAAATGTACTCTCCACATTTGGATTATTAAGTGAGAATAAAAATATAGAAACAGCACTTCGTGCATTGCCAAAAATACTCCAAAAATTCCCTAACACAGTTTATCTGATTATAGGCAAAACACATCCTGATATAATAAAGAGAGAAGGCGAATCATATAGAAATGCACTTTTAACAATAGTCGATGATTTAGATATTAAAGACCATGTCATTTTTATAAACGATTATTTGGAACTTTCCAGATTGTTGGAATACCTATCCTTGTCCGATGTTTACTTATTCTCATCTAAAGATCCCAACCAGGCCGTTAGCGGTACTTTTGCTTATGCCATGAGTTGCGGAAACCCTGTTATATCAACACCTATTCCCCATTCTAAAGAATACCTTGATTCCAGTACTGGTATTTTATTGAATGATTTTGAAGATCCCATAGCAATTAGTAACGCTGTTATCGATTTGTTGGAACAACCGCTAACAGCAACATCAATGGGAAAAAATGCTTTTCTTAAAATGCGTGCTTTTAGTTGGGAAAATGTAGCCATTTCCTATTCCGGTATTTTTCAGGATTATTTGCAACATAATAATTCTTTGGATTTTAGTTTACCACCCATAAAAACAGACCATATTGAAGATATGACTACTGACTTTGGGATGCTTCAATTTTCAAATTTTAGTGTCCCGGATACGTCTTTTGGTTATACACTTGATGATAATGCAAGGGCTCTTATAGCAATGCTTATGTATTATAAGAAAAAAAGAAATGACAAAGTCCTGCGACTAATTGAAATTTATATGGACTTTATTGTGTTTTGTCAACAGGACGATGGACTGTTCTATAATTATGTGGATTATGAAAAGCAATTTACCAATCAGAATACCGAAGTGAACCTGGAAGATTCCAATGGCAGGGCCATTTGGGCACTTGGCTATGTATTGTCTGCTACAGAAAACCTGCCAAAAAGTTTAGTAGCCAAAGCAGAAAACTGTTTTAAAAACGTCATACGAAATGTAGCGGATTTCAAATCCCCAAGAGCCATTGGTTTTATATTAAAAGGACTCTATTATTATCAAGAAAATGAGCCTAAAACCCAATATAATCAATTAGCAGATACATTGGCTGAGGAGCTCTTGCGCGTTTTTAATATTTCCAGTGATAAAAAATGGGAATGGTTTGAAGATTACCTGACCTATGCCAATAGTATATTGCCAGAAGCGCTTTTTTATGCTTGGCTAATCACAAAAAATAAAAAATACAAGGACGTTGCCGAAACTACTTTTGACTTTTTATTATCACAATATTTTATGAAAGGGCAAATTAAAGTCATTTCTAATGACGGATGGTTTCACAAAAGAAACAAACGAACCTTTCACGGCGAACAACCCATTGAGGTGGCTTATACCATTCTTTCATTGGACCTATTCTGTAGAGTTACCCATAAAAAGAAATACTCCAAACAGCTTCATACCGCATTTAGTTGGTTTTTAGGCAATAACCATCTCAAGCAAATTATGTACAACCCTGTTAATGGTGCCTGTTATGATGGTCTTGAAAAAGAAAATATTAATATAAATCAAGGTGCGGAATCCAGCTTGTGCTACTTAATGGCGCGTTTAGTTGTTGAGGGTTACCCTTTGGAGGTTGGTCTTAAAGAAAATAAATCAGATTTAAGTTTAAAGATGGACTCGGCTTCAAAACGTGGCAGAAAGATCATGCAAGAAAAGTGCATCGGTAAAAGTTTAAAAATAGAACGCAATGTATTAAACAGTTAGCGATTTTATCAAACCAAGCAATAAAAAAGTAGTTATGACCGAGGCCTTTAAAAATATCAACCCATTTATCCTTGGATTATTTATTAGTATGGGTATAGGTTTAACCCTTGGATTGGAAGGTGAGTACGACAAGTTGAAGGAAGAACACGGTTTTGCAGGGATAATAACCTTCCCAATTGTCGCAATCATCGGTTTTATATTAGGCAACCTTACCGCAGCTTACACACCTTGGTTGGTCATTATTATTTCGGCAGCATTTCTCTTGTTTTTGACGTTTAGTCATCTTTCTGTTGTGCAAAAACACGTAATGACTGGGATAACCACTAATATGGCATTGTTCGCTACGCTGATTTTAGGTGTTATGGTTGCCAATCATTTGCATAAGAAAGCAGTTGCCACCGCAGTTATAGTGGTTACTCTGATATCATTAAAAGCCACCTTCAATACATTCATAAAAAATATTACTTCAGAAGAGCTTTTTGCCTTTATTAAGTTTTCAATTATTGCGCTTCTTATTTTGCCTTTCTTACCAGATCAAGACTATGGGCCGGAAGGATTGCTTAACCCTTTTGAGATAGGAGCAATTATAGTGATTGTCTTTTTTCTGAATTTCATCGGCTACTTTCTTGTAAAATATGTAGGTTCTAAACGTGGTATTCTGCTCACAGCAATTTTAGGCGGATTGATTTCAAGTACCGCAGTGGCGTGGATTTATGCATCCCGAAGTAAGGAATCGCCAGAGCTCTCAAAAAAATATGCAGCTGGCATCATCATAGCTTCTGCCATACTGTTTCCAAGACTGGCAATTCTGGCCTATATTTTCAATAGTGCCATACTTTCTTATTTAGCTATTCCATTTACCATATTTACACTCATTTGTTTGATTAGTGCACTCATATTTATCAAAAAGGATACAG
This sequence comes from Autumnicola patrickiae, assembly GCF_031846525.1. NCBI lineage: Bacteria > Pseudomonadati > Bacteroidota > Flavobacteriia > Flavobacteriales > Flavobacteriaceae > Autumnicola > Autumnicola patrickiae. The sequence continues at coordinate 32,545 of NZ_JAVRHM010000024.1, read as the reverse complement.
ATGTCACAAAAACAATTATCAATCTGGGTAGTCCGCTCAATATTTGGAACGCTCTTGGGTTTGGTGGTATCTATGTGGTCATCCTGTTTGCAGTTTTTTATGGAAATCAATTTTTTGGCGAAAGCGGTTTATACTATTCAGCCCTAATCGCAGGATTGGCAGATACGGATGCGATAACTATTAGTATGGCAAAATTTGGGTCATTGGAAGAAAAATTCACGCTGGCCACCAATGTCATTTTAACAGCAACCACAAGCAATATGATTGTAAAACTAGGGATTACCTATTTCAAAGGTTCTAAAAAAAACGGAAAATTCGTGATGCTAATTTTTTGAACTGTTGTAATCGTAGTGTTAGTATATAATTTAATACAGTTAGGAAATTAAAAAAAGTGAAATGAAAACAACAGTATTCAGTACACATAAGTTTGAAGAACCTTATCTGGTAAAGGCCAATAATGGCACACACCAATTAAAGCTATTGGAGAGTCGTTTGACCGAAGAAACAGCTATTCTCGCTACAGGCTCTAAAGCCGTTAGCCTTTTTACAGGTGATGATGCCTCGGCGCATATCCTTGAAAAATTAAATGCTTTTGGCGTAAAATGTATCGCATTACGTTCGGCAGGGTTCAATCACGTCGATTTAATAAAAGCATCAGAACTAGGAATTAAAGTGGCTCGTGTCCCAGCCTATTCACCTTATGCCATTGCAGAACATACAATGGCTTTGATACTTGCGTTAAACCGAAAACTGATTAAAGCACACAATAGGGTACGTGAACAAAATTTTTCTTTGAACGGACTTACAGGTTTCGACTTAAACGGAAAAACAGTTGGTGTTATAGGTACAGGGAAAATCGGTTCTGTATTGGTCAAAATTCTACACGGTTTTGGCTGTAACATCCTTGTACAGGATATAGTTGAAGATGAAAACCTTATCAAATCATACGGTCTGCGCTATACAGATTGTGGGACAATTTGCAAACAGGCCGATATTATAAGTCTACACGTACCACTGGCACCATCAACAAAACATTTAATTGATAAAAAACACATTGAGCTTATGAAACCTGGTGTAATGTTAATAAATACAAGTCGTGGAGGACTTGTCGACACCAAAGCGGTTATTGAAGGCCTAAAGACGAAAAAAATAGGGTATTTCGGCATCGATGTGTATGAGGAAGAAGAAGGATTGTTCTTTGAAGACCATTCCGAAGATATTTTACAAGACGATGTCATTGCGCGGTTAATGACTTTCAATAATGTGCTAATAACAAGTCATCAAGCTTTTTTAACCAAAACCGCATTGACCAATATTGCAGAAACGACTATCTATAACCTGGATTGTTTTGAAAAGCAAATACCTTCTGTGAATGAAGTTTATTAAATAAAAGGAATAATCAAATAAAATTTTTAATCGATGAAAAATATACTCGTACCAACAGACTTTTCTGAAAACTGTAACAAGGCAGCAGAACTTGGAATTAAAATGGCAAAACTGTACAATTCAGAAATACATTTTTTCCATTTAATGAACACACCGGTAGATTGGATAAACCTGGATAAGGAGAAAGAAAAAAGATATCCGCAAACGGTTCAACAAATAGGTAGCGCAAGAGCCGATTTGAGGGAACTGGGGTTAAAAGCGGAACGCGAAGGACTTAAATGCAGGACTTTTCTGGAATTTGATGGAGGCCAGGCCAATATTTTAAAACATTCCGGGCATTTTCATCACGATTTTATAGTTACGGGAAGTAGCGGTACGCAAGGCGGTGTAAGGGAATTATTGGGAAGCAACGTTGAGAAAATTGTGAGAAAAGCAGATGTGCCCGTAATTGTGGTGAAGAACAAAGAAGTATCCTTTCCTTTTAAAGATATCGTTTTTGTTTCAGATTTTCTGGAAGATGTGAGTGAAGCCTTTAAGCAGGTTATTTCTATTGCTAAAAAATGCGGTGCACATATCCACTTAGTAAGGGTCAATACACAGACTGATTTTAATAGTATTGAACAGGGTTTGAACCCCCTTAAGAAGTTCCTGGAAAGGTTTCCGGATTTGGAGAAGTACTCAATGAATGTATATAACGAACCTGCTGTAGAAACGGGTATAAACAATTACTTAAAGTATAATGATGCCGATTTGATAGCTATGTGTACCCACGGCCGTACAGGATTTTTGAGCCTATTTTCAAAAAGTATTGCCGAAGGTGTAACTAATCATTCAGAACTTCCTGTGATGACCATACATATTAAAAAATGAAACATCCAATCAACATAGTAAAATATTCAGGAGATGTGGTAGCTTTTGATGTGGAGAAACTTATCAATTCATTAAGACGTTCGCAAGCAAGTGAAGAATTGATTCAGCAAATAATAGGACAAGTTGAAGACCAATTATATGAAGGCATTACCACCAAAAAAATATATCAAATGGCATTTAAAATGCTAAAAGGTAAGTCGAGAGTAAGTGCTTCAAAATACAAACTCAAAAAAGCCCTGATGGAATTAGGCCCTTCTGGCTTCCCATTTGAAAAGTTAGTAGGCAAACTATTGGCACACGAAGGATTTTCAACACAGGTTGGTGTCATAGTTCAAGGCAATTGCGTTCAGCACGAAGTGGATGTGATAGCGCAAAAAGGAAATAAACATTATATGATTGAATGTAAATACCATAGTGACCAAGGCAGGTTTTGCAATGTAAAAATCCCATTATATATCCATTCACGGTTTTTGGACGTGGAAAAGCAATGGAAACACCAAAAAGGTCACGAGGCTAAACTTCATAAAGGCGGGGTTTACACCAATACGCGTTTCACAACCGATGCCATTCAGTACGGGAAATGTGTTGGAATGCTTATGACCAGTTGGGATTATCCAAGAGGAAATGGTCTCAAGGACAGAATAGATAAATCGGGGCTACATCCCTTAACCGCTTTAACAACACTTACCAAAGCTGAAAAAACAAAATTATTGGATCAAGGCATCATACTCTGCAAGGAGCTACACGAAAATCCAGACTTTTTGGAACAAATGGGTATCAGTAAGCTAAGGCAAAATAAGATACTCGAAGATTCAAGAGAATTATGTAGATCCCATTAATTCAAATAATGAATAATTACTAATTTTTAAAAATAATACAAATGAAAACTGAAGAATTGCAAAAACAGGGCAACATAGATTTAGAACCATTTTACCAGGCATTGGAAGATGACTCAAAACTACTTGAAGAAGCACTGGAAATATTATTAGATATGGTAAACCCAGAGCCTAAATCCGTAAAAAAATTAGCGCTTCTTATAAAAGAAGATTCGCGCAATCTATATAATGAAATAGTACTACTATATAAATCGGACCAGGATAAAGGAAACTCACCTTCCTGCTGCGGTGGTCACAAATTTGGGGAGCAGCTCTTGTAGTAAATTAAGTACAACAACCTAAATAGATACCAATGAAAAAAAATAAAATAAACATCCATTTTTTAGGAGCGGCAGGCACAGTAACCGGCTCAAAATATTTAGTGGATACAGGAGATAAAAAGATACTCATAGACTGCGGACTTTTTCAAGGGCTAAAGGAATTACGCCTTAAAAACTGGGAGTACCCACCTGTTAATGTTGCTGATATTGATGCTGTTTTGCTCACCCACGGCCATATGGACCACACAGGTTATCTGCCGAGATTGGTAAAGCAAGGCTTTAATGGACCCATCTATGGTACCAACCCCACTTTGGATATAGCAAGAATCATATTGAACGATAGTGCCAAAATACAGGAACAGGAAGCCGAACGTGCCAATAAAGAAGGCTATTCCAAACATAATCCTGCTGAACCACTTTACGATGTAAAAGATGTAGAAAAAACAATCCCTTACTTCAAAGGAGTACCGACCTCGCAATGGCTACCCATTCTCAAAGATGTGAAAGCGAGGTTTCAATACAACGGACACATCCTTGGTGCCACATACATTGAGTTAGATATACGTGGAAAACGTTTCGTTTTTTCAGGTGATATCGGTAGAACAAACGATTTATTACTGTTTCCACCCTTAAAGCCAAAAAAAGCGGATGTACTTTTCATTGAATCCACTTATGGTGGAAGGTTTCATCCAGATGAAGCAGAAGCACTTCCGCAGATTGAAAAATTGGTCAACGAAACCATTGATAGAGGTGGCAGCTTATTTATCCCCAGTTTTTCGGTAGAGCGTGCCCAACTGATGATGCTCATCTTTTGGAAATTACTCAAGGAGAACAAAATTCCAAAAGTACAAATGATTATGGACAGTCCGATGGGTGCCAACGTATTGGAACTGTTTCATAGAACTCGTGATTGGCACAGATTGGAAGATAACGAATGTGACGAAATGTGCTCACACTTTACGGTCGTTAGCAGTTATCGGGAAACAATGGAGTTAAGAACAGACAACAAACCAAAAATCGTGATTGCAGGAAGCGGAATGCTCACTGGTGGCAGAATGCTAAACTATCTTGAAACACAGGCACAAAATCCAAATAACACCTTGCTTTTTGTAGGCTATCAAGCTGAAGGCACACGAGGTAGAAAATTATTGGAAGGTGAGAAAGAACTAAAAGTCTATGGAAAATGGGTGCCATTTAAAATGCAAGTTGCGGAAATTGAAGGTCTTTCAGCACACGCAGACCACGCTGAACTTATGGATTGGTTGAGCAAAATAAAAATCCAACCCGAACGTATTTTCATTGTACACGGTGAAAAAGAGAGTGCAGAAGCATTACAAAAGGGCATTAAGGAAACCTATGGGTGGGATGCAGAAATCCCGCAATTATATAATATAGAAGAAATAGAACAAATCCCATTAAATAAGGAAGTATGGACCAACATTCAAACATCTTAAAATATAAACATCTCGGAATCTATACCCAAAACGAAAATGTTGTGTATATGCGGGAAGACTGCCACGTTTGTATTTCAGAAGGTTTTGAAGCTTTGACCCGTATTAGGATATCCAATGCAAATTCCTCAATCGTTGCAAGCCTCAACGTTATAAATTCAGGTATGCTGTGGCCCAATGAAATCGGACTATCAGATGCTGCTGCGAAAAAACTGAATGTTTCCCAAAACGATACATTATATGTTTCCCATTTAGAACCTATTGAATCCTTAAGCCACGTCAGGGCTAAAATCTATAATCAAAAACTGGATTATAAGGCCTATAACAACATCATAACCGATATCGTTGAAGGCGATTATTCCAACATCCACCTTTCGGCATTCATAACTGCCTGTGCTGGTGACCGAATGGATATTGAGGAAATATCCGACCTCACCAAAGCGATGATTGCCTCTGGTAAGCAACTAAATTGGGAAAAAGAAATTGTGGTTGATAAACATTGCATTGGTGGATTGCCTGGCAATAGAACAACGCCATTGGTAGTTGCCATTGTTGCCGCGTATGGGCTCACTATGCCAAAAACATCCTCACGGGCAATCACTTCGCCAGCAGGCACAGCAGACACAATGGAAGTACTAACCAATGTTACGCTCTCTTCCGAGGAAATAAAGACCGTAGTAGAAAAAGAAGGCGGGTGTTTTGTTTGGGGCGGTACAGCACAGTTAAGTCCTGCCGATGATGTGCTCATTAAAATTGAAAAAGCCTTGGATATCGATAGCGAAGGTCAGCTAATTGCTTCTGTACTTTCTAAAAAAGCTGCGGCAGGTTCCACACACGTGGTCATTGATATTCCCGTGGGGGAAACCGCCAAGGTTCGTAGTACCGAAATGGCAGAAAAACTAAAAAATCATATGGAAACCGTTGGAATTGCTGTTGGGTTGAATGTAAAAGTTGTAGTTACGGATGGCACGCAGCCTGTTGGAAGGGGTATCGGTCCAACTTTAGAAGCCATTGATATATTAAAAGTTTTGAAAAATGAGGAAGATGCACCTAAAGACTTAACAGAAAGAGCATTGCTTTTAGCTGCTGAACTATTAGAACTTTCTGGAAAAGTAGATAAAGGAAAGGGTTTGGAAACCGCACATCAAATTCTCAAATCTGGAAAAGCATATGAAAAATTCATAGCCATTTGTAAGGCGCAAGGTCAATTTTCAAAACCAGTTTTAGCACCTTATAACATTGAAATTACAGCCGAAAAGTCAGGGTTTTTAAAAAGAATTGATAACCGAAAAATCGCAAAACTGGCAAAACTATCAGGTGCGCCTAAATCTAAAGCGGCAGGGATCCTTCTAAATGTTCATTTGGGAGAACCCATTGAGGAGAACCAATTGCTTTATACCATATATGCTGAATCCAAAGGTGAACTTAACTATGCCTTGGAATATAAAAACAACCATAACGACATCATAACTATAATTTAAAAAACATACTATGAAAACAATATTATTCAGTCTTCCCGGAAATGAAAAACTCACAGAACTGTTGGCTACAAAAATGGATGCCGACGTGGGCGAAGCCATTTTGCGCAATTTTCCGGATGGGGAATCATACGCGCGCATATTATCTGATGTTAAAGATAAATGTGTGGTACTGGTATGCACCTTGAACGAACCAGACGAGAAACTGTTGCCACTATATTTTTTAAGCCACACGGCCAAATCATTGGGAGCGATGTGCACCTGTTTGGTAGCGCCCTATTTGGCGTATATGCGTCAGGACAAAGTCTTTAATGAAGGTGAAGGCGTTACTTCTGGTTTCTTCGGAAAACTGATTTCTGGGTTTGCAGATAGCCTTACCACGGTTGACCCTCACTTGCACAGAATTAGTTCGTTAGGGGAAGTATATCAAATTCCAAATAAAGTAATTCACGCTGCCGATGCCATTTCAGAATGGATAAAGGAAAACATCGATAACCCGGTACTTATAGGGCCTGATTCGGAAAGTGAACAATGGGTTTCTGAAGTCGCTAAAAATGCCGGCGCACCTTTTACGGTATTACAAAAAGTACGTCACGGCGACCGTGACGTGGAAGTCTCTGTTCCTGATATGGATAAGTACAAGAATGCCACACCCATTTTGGTAGATGATATTATTTCCACCGCGCGAACAATGATTGAAACCGTACAACATCTGAAAAAAGCAGGAATGAAACCACCGATATGTGTTGGTATTCACGCGGTTTTTTCAAGTAATGCCTATCAAGATTTATTGGATTCCGGAGTAGAAAAGATAGTTACCTGCAATACCATTCCGCATCGGTCCAATGGCATAGATTTAAGCGATATTATGGCAAAAGAGGTAAAGAAATTAATGCACCATATATGAGAAGTCGAATTTTAATAGTACTAATCACTTTATTCAGCATCACAATGACTGGACAAACTGAAATGCTCATTGGGCAGCTTTCAGGCAGAGTTGTTATTCGGGAAAACTTTGATGAAAATGGCACTTTTTTAAATAAACAAACTTTCAAAGCGGGTGAAACAATAAAGAAAAATGGATACTATGAAATTGAGGTGGTTACGGAATTGTTTGATAAAGACAAAAAATTGACCGATAAATACACCACAACCTATCGCTGTAGGCCTGATGAAGCAAGTGTAGTGGTAATGGCTTTCCCGTTTTCCAATCCAAAATCAAAGGAGACCGAAATTAATACCACCTCTGAAAAATTTAAAGAGATCTACGATTTGGACAACCTTGAAAATATAGAATTGGAAATGACTTTTGATTCGGGACTGTTGGATTTTTTTGGTTCAAAAAGCATCATAAAGATTTACGACCGAATATTTGAGGGCAACAAAAACAAGATTAATTCAAAAATCAATATAAAGGCCTATGCGTGGGGAATTCGCATCAAGCAACTCAACTATACCGTCAACGAAAAATTAAATGAAAAAGGTTTACTGACCTTTCAGAAATTTACAGAGGAAGATAATAGTTATTTTACAATGACATATAAATAAAATGAACAATTACGACACACTTTCAGAAGCCATAAACGATTTACAGGCAAACGATTATCCCTACGATTTCAATTTGAAGCCTGAATGCTTGGAATGTGCTTCGCTAAAAATTGAAATCCGGCCTGAAGATTTTAAAGTAGATAAAACCTTTCGCTTTGAAGGAATGAGCAGTACCGACGATAATAGCATTTTATATGCTATATCCTCCAATGATGGAATTAAAGGACTTCTGGTAGATGCCTATGGCGTCTATGCCGAAAACATTTCAGAAGAAATGCGAAAAAAATTAAGATAAAAATCAACAAAAACAGAAATTATGGAAAATCACGAACATCATCCCCACGAACATAATGGCAAAGGGAATACTTCAGCAAAGAATGAAGCATTAAAAAAAGAAGCTGATATAAAGGATAACCTGGTCGAAAAAACCAAACACGGCCATAACGAAGCAATGGATGAAAGTGACCATTCGGGACATAGTGGCCATTCAGGTCATAATCCCGGTCACGGCGAGACGGGTCACGACCATCATAAAATGATGATTGCAGACTTTAGAAAACGTTTTTGGGTAACGCTTGTGCTTACCATCCCTATATTGTTCTTCTCACCAATGATTCAGGAATTTTTCGGGTATGAATTTTTACTCCCAGGAAATCCATATATCCTTTTTGCACTTTCATCTGTGGTTTACTTTTATGGTGGTTGGCCATTTTTAAAAGGGTTCTGGTCTGAAATCAAAAAAGGTGCGCCAGGAATGATGACCTTGATTTCTATGGCAATTTCTGTAGCTTATTTTTATAGCACCGCTACCGTATTTGGCTTAAGAGGCGAAGACTTTTTCTGGGAGCTATCAACACTTATAGCCATAATGTTGCTTGGCCATTGGATAGAAATGAAAAGTGTGTTAGGTGCGTCAAAAGCTTTACAGTTACTGGTAAGTATGATGCCTGCAGAAGCGCACAGGGTAAAAGGCGACATCATAGAAGACATCCCTCTTGAAGATTTACTGAAGGATGATGTGATTTTGGTAAAACCAGGTGAAAAAGTTCCTGCTGATGGGATTATAACAGAAGGCTCCAGCTACCTGAATGAATCTATGCTTACCGGGGAGTCCAAACCTGTTAAGAAAGAAATAGATGATAAGGTTATTGGAGGTTCGGTAAACGGTAATGGCACTTTAAAAGTAAAGGTTGAACATACTGGAAAAGACAGCTATCTCAATAAGGTTATTACGATGGTCGAGGAAGCTCAAAAAACCAAATCCAAAATGCAAAACCTTTCAGACCGGGCTGCAAAATGGTTAACTTACATCGCTTTGGCTATTGGTTTTGGAACATTAGCGGTATGGCTGATTTTAGGCTTTCCATTTGTCTATGCTTTAGAAAGAATGGTTACCGTTATGGTCATTGCTTGTCCACACGCATTGGGTCTTGCGATTCCTTTGGTAGTTGCCATATCGACTGCTGTTTCAGCTCAAAACGGATTATTAATTCGCAATAGGACTGCTTTTGAAGAATCGAGGAAAATTTCAGCTTTGCTTTTTGATAAAACAGGAACATTGACCAAAGGTGATTTTGGTGTCACTCGAATCAAATCTGTAAATGCGTCTCATTCAAACGAAGAAATCTTAAGACTCTCAAGTGCCTTGGAGCAAAGTTCGGAACATCCTATTGCTGTTGGGATTATTAAAAAAGTCAAAGAAGACAATATTACCATCCCAAAACCTGAAAACTTTAATGCAATTACTGGTAAAGGTGTAGAGGCAAATGTAGAAGGAAAGCAAGTAAAAGTGGTAAGTCCTGGTTATTTAAGGGATGAAAAAATAACTATTCCTGAAGATGCTTATAGTGACGCTGCTGAAACTGTTGTATTTGTATTAATTGATGGACAACTAGCAGGATACATTGCTCTTGCTGACGAAATAAGACCTGAATCTGCGGCAGCTATCAAAATATTTAAAAAGAACAATATCAAAGTCTTGATGGCAACTGGCGATAACGAAAAAACCGCTAAGGCTGTGAGTGAAAAACTTGGATTGGATGGTTACTACGCCGAAGTATTGCCACATCAAAAAGTTGAAATTGTAGAAGAGTTACAGAACAAAGGCGATTTTGTAGCGATGACGGGTGATGGTGTAAATGATGCGCCCGCACTTGCCAAAGCTGATGTGGGAATTGCGGTTGGTTCAGGTACGGACGTTGCCGCCGAAACAGCAGATATCATTCTGGTCAACAGTAACCCACAGGATATTGCCAACTTAATTCTCTTTGGAAAAGCCACCTACAATAAAATGATTCAGAATTTGATTTGGGCAACAGGATATAATGTAGTGGCTATTCCTTTAGCAGCCGGTGTATTATATTCTTCAGGCTTTGTTTTAGGACCAGCTGTAGGAGCAGTATTTATGAGTTTAAGTACGATTATAGTGGCTATTAATGCGCAATTATTGAAGCGAAAAATCGGAAAAAAATAAATGAACCAAAAAGAAAAACTCAACAGGATATCTTTAATCCTGTTGAGTTTATTTGTAGTGATGTTGGGCTATGGTATTTTATTACCAACCCTTCCCTACTATACCGAAAGATTAGCTTTAAAAGACAATCTCGATACCGACCTTATTAACTTTCATATTGGTCTGCTCACGAGTATCTATCCTTTTTTCCAGCTACTATTCGTAGTGGTTTGGGGAAAACTATCGGATAAATACGGCCGTAAGCCTATAATCATTTGCGGTTTAATTGGCTTTGTAGTAATGCAGTTGCTTACCGGTCTTGCCACGTCGCTTACTATGCTTTATATCGCTCGTATTTTTGGCGGCATATTCACTTCTTCAGTTATTCCTGTTAGCAATGCATATTTAAGTGATATTACATCTAAAAAACGCCGAACAAAAATAATGGCGTGGTCTGGTGTTGCCATAAGTTCAGGAGTTATTTTTGGCCCTGTTTTAGGTAGCCTTCTATCCCAAACCAATCTACATTTCAAGTATTCCTTGGGGATATTACATCTGGATCGCTTTTCAATCCCATTTCTTCTGGTTGCACTTTTGGGTTTTGTTATATTGAGCATACTGATAAAATGGCTTGGGAATACAACACCAATAAGACGGTTTGTTTCAGAAAAACAAAAATTAAGCTTTAGCTTTAGTAGGTTCTTTACCATCCTATTACTGCTTTCTTTTGTAATGCAATTTGTGGTCACCCTCTTTGAAACGGTTTTTTCAATTTACGGAAAAGATGAATTGTTATTTACAAGCAATCAAATAGGCATAGGATTTATGCTCTGTGGATCAGTTATGGCAGTTTTACAACCTGTATTTGCAACCTATGGTGAAAAAATATTAACGGCAAAGCAGCAAATTGCAGCCGGATTATTGATTTCAGGAATTTCGATGATTGCATTTCCATTTTTTAGTAATGAATTTTATGTCTATGCACTAATTATAACATTCGCCACTGGTGGAGCAATGGTAACCCCCAACCTGCTTTCAGCAGTATCTTTGCTTTCAAAAGAAAATGCAGGAAGCAATATTTCCATACAAACTTCCGCCAATAGTGTAGGACAGATTTTGGGTCCGATTATAGGAACCTGGCTGATAGCTGGTGGTTTTTACTATCCATTTATTATTGCCGGCATCATCATTTTGATTGGATTACTGTGTTTTTTTAGAAGCTTTTATAAACCTAACAATGAAAATACTTGAAGATTACTTACCGATAATTAAACGAAATTCTAAAACTTATAATGCTACACTAAACTTATTAAATTATGATACATATAATCACAACAGGAGGCACCATTGAGGGCATGAATTATGAAAACCCAGAAAATAAAACAAAGGAAAGTAAAATTGCTATTGGGGAATTTCTTGATTCCGCTAATGTTTCGATCCCTTACATCATCGAAAAAGCATTCGCCAAAGATAGCCGATCCATTACTGATGAAGACAGAAATTTTTTGCTAAAAAAAATAGAAGCTTCCAATGCAGAAAAAATTTTAATAACCCATGGAACTTTTACTATGGAAGATACCGCGACTTATCTTGGAAAGGAAGAACTTAAAAAGACTATTGTCCTTGTAGGCTCATTTATAATGGGAATCTCTAAAAATACGGATGCCGTTTTCAATTTAGGCTATGCAATTTGTTCTTTACAATTTTTGGAGCCTGGTGTTTATGTGGCTATGAATGGCAGGATTTTTCATTGGGGCAATGTTACCAAAAATCTGGAATCCAACAAGTTTGAGCCTAAAAATGAATAAAAATGTTCGGCACCTCAATACCTTGGACTACCTTTTTTTACCTGCTTATAGATACTTTTATTGTAGTTGTTGCTACCATTGCAAACATTAATCTTAAGCATCTTAGTTTCCACAGGTACATAATTCTCGGCCTCCTGTACATCGCTTATAATGCCACCGGAGGATTTTTGCCTATTGAAAATTTAACCGATCCACTTTTTCTCCAGTACATTATTACTTACGGGGTTGCCATTGCACTATGCCTATATATGATTTATTACCTGTTCAAAGATTATGATATTATTTTTTTGAAATTCCGTGCGTCTTTTATAAATATAGCCATTTTGGTAATTAGCAGTTTTATCTTGTTATTTTTAATCCCCTATTTTCTAACAAATTCCTTAAATACTGCCAGAATCCTGTTTACTATTCCCATATCAATTATAGCATTTATCTTCCTCGGGCTGTTTTATAGAAGGATTTCAAATCTAAAGGATTCCAATACATTCTTTTCAAAGCGAAAAAAATTGGCACTAATAAGTATTAGCTGTATTGTACTCTTACCTATTTTGACCGTAATTGGGGATTACCAATGGCTGACATTTTCAATAATGAACCTGGCATTTTATGCAATAACAGCCATTGAGATCAATAGATATCTATATTTCCTAAAAAATAAAAATATTGTATATGAAGTTTTTGCATTTAATAAAGGGCAAAAAGATGATCCAATTAATACGAAAATTATCTATCAGAATTTAACCAGAAGGGAAGTCGAGATTGCAGTATCGATTTTAAATAATCTTTCCTATAAAAAAATTGCCAAAGATCTTTATATTGCCGAGAGCACTGTATCTAAACATGCCTCCAACATCTTTAAGAAAACGGGAGTAAATGGCAGAAAAGAATTTTTATCACGCTTCCACAAAAACCCATAACATACAAACAACCGGGTTTTTTCTGAAACCTGATAACAAAGTAGCGATAAAAATCTCAATTAAAGTATTCACTCCTTATGTTCCGTACATAAATACGGACTTTTCGTAGCTAAATACGCAATATATTTCAAGAATTCTGTATTGGTGAAATTACCTTAGAAGTAAGGCTGATGCTTTTGCTTTTCTAAGCTGTACATGCCTGAAATGGTACTTTTTCAAAAAATAACCTGTAAAATGATTAGTAATGGATTTACAGTTGGAATCGGAAATACTCATTCAGAAATTGCATGAATTGAAGCTCCAAAAAGAAAATATTTTGAGCAGGGCCTATCATTCCATTGAATTATGCCGCAACTTACTATATAAGCTCAAAAAAGAAATAATATTACATGGTCTTAACTCTCAGGAAGAAGAAATAGATTTCTTCAAAAATATCAAACAAGTCCCCCTTGTACAGCTTATTTACTTCTCAGAAATCCACTCTTTAGAAATTCAGTTTCCGAAAGCTGATAAAAAAGCCCAATTAAAATTCATAAAAAGGAAAATTAAAAGGCTTAACCGATTCTTCCTGTATAACATTGATTTCGGGCAATACATTAACTCTAACGCTACTCATTTTGATAAAGAATATTACACCCGGAACAATCTCGACACCTACTATATACCCACTTCAAATTTCTATTTTCAAGATCCTGATTTTTCTACACCAAGAGATATGCTATTAGGTAAATTTAAAGCGTATAATTCCATAGTTGTTTATTTGGATAAGCGAATGTCCTGTATTATTAATAATTCCAACGGAAAAACATTTAATCATACTCCTACCGAAAAAATTACCTGGCCATTTACTAATTCAGATTGGGTGGAAATGGTTTATGCCCTATGGTACAATGGACTTCGGAACCAGAATGGCCTTAGCATTATGAAGGTTTCACAAAAGCTTCAGGAAATTTTTGATTATACACCAAGGGACATCTATAAAACCAACCAGGACATCAAGGGAAGAAAAAATAGCAGGACGTTGTTCCTTGATCAATTAGCGACCTCACTACTTTCCGAAATGGATAAGAGTGAAGACTAAAAATTTCCATTTTTCGATCTTCTAAAATTGTTAAAAAAGACCGTACTACGGTGGACCTACGGTCCTTTGTGTTTGGAAGCCCTCTTCATATAATTTAGTGTGATTTAATACTCGATTTCTACATTAGAGCCTTCAAAAACACTACAAAATCCATCGAATTTCAAGATGTTAAATTTTGACCGTACTACGGCCGTACTGGGGAATAAAATCCAGTAATTCCTCCCAATTTTGTGGAACGAAAGTCAAATCCTGCGAGGGGCTATCAAATTAGCTTAAAGCAATTTGGTAGTCCCTTTCTTTTAAAAAAATCTATTATGCCAACAAGTATTATTACCACAGACGACCTTCGGGAATTCAAAATGGAATTGCTCGATGACATTAAAAAATTACTTTCCAATCAGTCTAAAGGAAAGCTCAAAAAATACCTTAAATCTTGCGAAGTGATGGAATTGCTTCAGGTCAGTCCGGGCACACTTCAAAACCTTCGCGTCAATGGCACATTGCCCTACACGAAAGTGGGCGGTATCATTTACTACGATGCCGAGGAAATCGAGAATGTAATGACCGCAAACCGTGTGCAGCACGGTATAAATTCTTAAGCGATGAACTATATAAAGCTACTTAATGCGGCTTTTGAAAAGTTCTTTTTTGATGACCGCCTAAATCCTACTCATATCAGTCTGTATATGGCATTGTTCCAAGAATGGAACAGTTGCCGCTTTATGGATGAATTTTACGTGAATCGTCGGGATTTGATGCGCTGTGCCAAAATAGGTTCAAAATCGACGTACCACCGGTGTGTGACCGACCTCGATTTGTGGAATTATCTTTCCTATTTCCCGTCTAACAATCCATACAAAGGGAGCAAGATCAAGATGGCCATTATCGGGACAAGTGATGAACCGGATATGGGACGGTACAATCCCGAATTGGAACAGCTTGCGGAACGGTACCATCCCATACGTGAACCAGTAGTGAACCTGCACCGTCCCACCAATGGACAAGCTATGTACCCGCACCGTCCCGTGAGTGGACAAGCATTGGTATCTAATATAAACAATACCAAACAGGTAAACATTAATAAACAGCCAAAGGGCAGGCAGGCCGTTTTTATTTTTTTTGAAGAAAAAGGTTTTGATGCTGATGAAGGAAAAAAATTCTTCGAGCATTATGAAGCTAATGATTGGAAAACAAGCGATGGAAAAGCAATTAGAGATTGGCAGGCTCTAGCCAAAAATTGGATGGATAGAACCGAATTGTTTGCCGAAGAAAACACACCAAACAAAGCGGGAGCGTCCCAAAATCGGGACAACCTCAAAACCACTAAAACCAAGGATTATGGACAACCCCTCTAAAATAACCGAAGGCGGCGTGGAATACTCGCTGGGCAAGTTTGACGGGAAATGTGTGCTCTACGATTTCCCGAAAATCCTGATTTACCTGAATGCCAAGGGAAAGCTCCTCTTTGGAAAGAAATTTAAAATCTACGAAGAGGACAAGGATATTTTACTAAAACTCTGTTCCTACTTCATCAAGGACACGGAAAACTGCAAAAAATTTGATATCGATGTTGAAAAAGGGATTTTACTCTCTGGGCCCGTAGGATGTGGTAAAACCAACCTAATGAAACTTTTACGGCATTTAGTGCCGTTGCAACGCCCTTACGAAATGATCCCTTGCCGGAATGTTGCGTTCAGTTTTAACCATCTTGGCTTTAAAACCATTGAAGATTATGGAAACACGAAATTCTTCTGTTTTGATGATCTGGGCGTAGAACCCGCAGGTCGTTTTTACGGAAAAGATCTGAACGTTATGGGCGAAGTGCTTTTATCGCGCTATGAACTTTACCTCCAGACCAAACATAAAATCAAGACCCATGCGACTACGAATCTGAATGCAGAAGAATTGGAGGAACGTTACGGTAACCGTGTTCGTAGCCGGATGCGGGAACTCTTCAACCTGATCGCCTTTGATGAGGGGGCTGGGGATAAGAGGAAGTAGATTAATTTCTGAAAGATTTATATAATAAAATCACTTCCGAAATAAATTGTTCTACAATGGCCTTTAAACTTTTTGTTAACTCTAAAAAAATATCTTTCAAAGCTCTATTGGTTTTTTATTGATAGTAAAATTGCTAAAGCAATCTGCTGGATATTTACAGAACCTGAAATATAGCTACCTTCATCTTTATTGCTCAAAAAACCCAATTCCAACAGCAAAGAAGGGCAATAACCCACTGTTTCCCGTAGCACCTGAAAGTTGGCAAACTTTACGCCTCTGCTTTTATATCCTATTGCTTTGCAAAATGCCCTTTCAATTTGATAACCGATAAATACAGATTCTTTTGAATATTTTTCCTGTTTTCTTGAAACATAAACCTCAATCCCCCTCGCATTGGGATTGTCTGAATGATTACAATGCAATGAAACGAACAAATCAGGTTTTAAAGCTTTGGTCAGCTTGGTTCTATTTGATAGTGAAATGAGGGTATCGCTGTACCTGGTCAAATAAATATCCAACGGCTCATTCCAAGCATCATTCAACTTCAAAATTTCAGTTGCAAGAGACAAAACCACATCCTTTTCTTGGATGCCATTTATGCCAATTGCACCAGAATCTTTTCCCCCGTGTCCAACGTCAATAACGATTCGTTTTTGAGCAGTCGTTTCTTGCCCAAAAATGATGCACATTTTTAGAAGCAAAATCACAAAACTGACGTTTTTAAGCACTTTTTTCATTTTCAATTTTCGGGTTATCAACAACTTCCCTTCAAAATTCCATAGGATTTGATGCCAAATAACAGCAACGGAATTCAAACTAAATCAAATAATATTTTATTTACAAATATTTGATTTTCAGTTATTTATATTCAAATATATGTAAATTTCCAATAGCGAAAATGAATCAAAAATTTAAACTGTTCCGTTATGAAAAAATCAATCTACTTGGCAATGTTTCTTTCGTTGCTCTCAAAATCGCTTTTTGCACAAATCGGAGGGATAGAAGATTCCGTTGATGATGTTTCGAATACCATTAGGGTTATTTTTCCCATTCTCCTGGGTGTTATTTTTCTAGTTGGTTTCCTCTTTAACGCAGGGCACTTCTTTGGAGAAAATGCCGATCTCAAAAAAGGGATAACCCGTGTTCTGGTCTTTGTCTTGATCGCCGGCGCGGTCGTAGGAATCTTTACCTACTTAATTGGAATTGTGGTCTAAACCTCGCAGAGAGATTTATTATCCAAGCACTATGAAAAAATTCGAGGTATATAAAAACATCAGGAAACGGGCGGTCATTTTTGGGCTGCCCATTTCCCTGTTCGCCTTAATGATGGTTTCCATTTTGGCTTCTTTGCTAATCATCATCTTCTCTTTCAGCTTTGGGATAATAATAGGTGTACTGGTATTCAATGCTTCATTATATGTAGCGCTGACAAGGATAGCTCACAATCCACAGCTTTTCCAAATGGCTAAAGCATTGCCAAAAATCATTAGTAACAAAAGAAACTCGGGCTTCGATTATGAACAAGATTAACCTTTCGGCATATCAACCCATTACAGATATTCAGGACAATATCGTATTTGCCAACAATGGTAACGTAGTCTTGTGCTATAAAGGGAATCTACCGGAAATCTATTCACTATCTGAAAAGGACTTTGAGGATATGCACGGTGCTTGGTTTCAGGCTTTGAAGTCATTGCCAATTGGTACTGTCGTACACAAACAGGATATCTACTTGAAGAAATCATATACTTCAGAACAACTACCAAATTCAACCTTTTTGGAAAAGGCTACTCATGAGCATTTTAAAGGTCGTGGCCATATCGAGCACAGCTGTTATTTGTTCCTCATCTTGACCAAAAACAAGGCTCTAAACAATCCGAAATACGTCAATCCCTTCAGAAAAGTTTCAAAGGGAATCGTACAGGAACTGGATGATAATATAAAGCGTTTCGCCAACTCGGTTAGCGATTCGGTTTCCTTCATAAACAATAGCCGAAAGATGGAATTTATTTCGCTTAAAGCGGAAGAAATACAGCAACTGACAAACAGTTACTTCAACGGTTTTAATGAAGGTTACGATACCGATATTTTACTGGACAAAAAAAGCGTCAATATTGGCGAAAACCATTTTGATGCCCTTGCCATCAACAGCGAACTGTGCTTTGGCGAAAGTGTACAGAGTAGCAAAACCAATGAGAAATTCACTTCTGACGATTTTGTGTTTCATCAAGGTTTTATTGATGGCTTAGGGCTTACGCTTAATGAGAACCATATCGTTAACCAGATTCTATATCTGGACGACAAACAAAAGTGGCGGAAGCTGCTCGATAAGAAAGTTGAAGAGCTTAATAAAAGTTCCAACTTCGGTTCACAAAACAAAGTGGTACTTGGCAAAATTCAACACATCCTTGACCAAATCAATGCCGATGATAATGCACGAATCATCCGTGGTCATTTGAACATTGTGTATTGGTCCAAAGATGCCAAAGAGCTCGACAAGATAACTTCAAAAATAAAGACTGAATTTAAGGAATTGGATATCATACCATACTATCCAAGAGGCGAAGAACGTAAAAATTATATACTGAACAGTTACTGCTGTTTCTCTTCCAATTTCTCAAACAATGATTTATACGTCACGGACTTGAAGCACGCACTTTGCCTGTTCATCAATAACACCAATTACAAAAGCGATACTACTGGAATCATCTTTAATGACCGTGAGCATAATATTCCTGTTTTAAAGGATGTTTGGGATGAAAAGAAGAAACGTATCAAGGCAAGGAACTTTGCCATTTTCGCGCCTACTGGCGAAGGAAAATCCTTTTTGGCTAATAACATTTTGCGCCAGTATTTTGAAAGTGGCGTTCGGTTGGTTATCATAGATTTGGGTGGCTCATACACCAAGTTTGCCAAACTCTATCCTGAAAAATATACGGTGCTTCGCTATGAAAGCGGAAAAAACTTAGGTATCAATCCTTTTTACATAAGTGACACAAATGACCTTACACCCGAACGATTGGAAGACTTATCAGTTTTCCTGTTTGAACTTTTTGCTTCAGACTTAAAAGTTACGAAAGCACAGTCAGTTTCGGTTAAAAAAATACTTCGTCATTATTATGATAGTATTTCAGAAAATCACTCGTTGGATGGTTTTTACCATTTCATCGAGGCCAACCAAAAAGACCTTTTAGGTAAACTTAAAATCCATCCTGACTACTTCAATGTTACGGGCTTTCTGCACGTAATGTCGGAGTATGTTGGCGATGGTCTATATAGCTTCCTCTTTGAGGTCAGCGAAGACCAGACCTATAAAATCGAGGACAAACGATTGATAGTGTTTGAACTGGATGAAGTGAAGGACAACAAAGAAATCCTTTCCGTAATGTTGAAACTGATTAAGTCTGCAATCCAACGAACCATTTGGAAGAATAGAGCCGAAAAAGGCATCATTCTTTTTGATGAGTTTGCCAAGCAACTGAAGTTTGAAAACGTATTGGAAAGCGTCGAGTTCTACTACCAAGCAATTCGTAAACAGAACGGTGCTATTGGGATTATTCTTCAATCCATCAATCAGCTTCCGAACAATTCAACTTCAGCGAGTATTCTTGAAAACACACAAGTCATTTATAGTCTGAATAATGAAAAAGGCTATGATGAACTGGTCAAACGTCTCAACCTATCCAGCCACGACCTGAATCAATTAAAATCCATCAAGAACAATCTTTCAGGACCACGGAAGTACACCGAAATGTTCATCAAAATTGGTAGGGAAAGTAACATCTTCCGGCTTGAAGTTCCGAAGGAAGTCTATGCAGCTTACTTGACCGATGGACAGGAAAATGAGGAAATAATGCAGCTCTACAATGAGCACCAGGATATGCAAAAAGCAATAATTCAATTCACATCTAAAACATAATATTATGAAATCGAAGATTCACGAATACCAAAACAAATATTTTACAATGAGTAAAACAAAAATCTTAATTATCGCAACGGCATTCATCTTTTTATTGCCCACACGCGCTGCGTGTCAGGGAATGCCCACTTATGACAATACCAATTTTATCAGCTTGGTAAAACAACTTGTTGAATCAGGTAAACAGACAGCTCAAATGATTAAGTCTGTAAAATTCTTAAAAGATGCAAAGGAGAGCATTGAGAAAGTATCCAGTGTGGTACAACAGCTTAGAGCAGTTGAGGAAATTGGACAGAACAATCAGCGCCTTATCACCGTAATGCAGAACGATGTACAGGACATACTCAACTCGCCCTACATCAAACCAGAGGAAGTTTCAAGGGTTGTAAAATCTTTTGATGCTATTGTTCAAAACTCACTGGACACGGTAGATTTTATTGATGAAGTCCTGTCCAGCGATTATCTTAAAATGAGCGATGCAGAACGTGCTGAAATTTTAAAAGCAAAGGAGCTGGAATCAAAGCAAATGGTTTCCACTATCACAACAAAAACAAAACGCTACCGAGACATTATTTCCTTCAGGAAAATGCAAGATAAAGTCAATAACCGAGAAACCGAATATTAAAAATGACGGCGACCATTCTCTTAGGAATCGGGCTGGAATATATCGACACAGTTTTCCAGACCATACAGGCCAGCAGCTTTTCGCAATACACCATTGCGGGAATGAAAACGCTCGCTGTCCTGTTCTTTTTGGTCAATATCCTTAAAAAATACAATGAAGGCATCGCAGATAAGGATGGCTACACTTGGGGATTGAGTCCAGGCGAACTGATCAAGAATTTTGCCATTGTCATTTTGGTCATATTCTCAACTCAGGTTTTAGGATTTTTTGACGGGATTTTAGTGGCTATCGAAAGTCAATATCGTGGCACAGCACCCGCATTGCTTCCATTGCAAATGCAGGACATTCCCATTGAAGAGGACGTTAGTATCATAGAGGTTGCTCAAGCGGCTATGACGCTCTTATATGAAGCCTTGGTAACACCGCTTTATGGATTCAAAATATTTGCATTTATCATTTGTCTTTTCCTATGGATTTTGGACTTGTTCATCTATCCTTTGTTTTTGGCCGAACGTTTCTTCCTGTTGGGGATTATGCAAGCGTTTTTCCCATTGGTTATTAGTCTTGCCGTATTTGAAAAATTCCGTTCATTGGCTTACACGTTTTTCAAGCTTTATGCGGCAGTATATATGTTAGTACCTGCCTTCTTTTTGGTTAACGTGTTTGTGAATGCCCTGTACACAGAAATCAACACAAACTTCTGGAATAACCTTTTTGGATCAGATGTCGGCAGTGGCTTTTTTGCGCCGGTTGTCCAGCTTGGTTCGGTGGGCTTCATTGTCTTTCTGAAATTCAAATTATATAGACGCGCCACGTCATTCACACTCAGACTATTTACCAACTAAATCTATTCAGAATGAAAACACCATATAAGAATATTTACAATGTCCTAAAGCTGAATCGGTTTGTCGTTTTGGCAGTCGTTGTCTGTGCGCTGCTGTCCAGCACATTTTCGGTTTGGATGGTATTCAACACCAATCAAAAAGCGCTCGATAGTGCCTTTGCCATTAATACTGATGGCAGTATCATTCCACTGAAGCTCGTGACCCAAAAGGAGAATTTTCGGGTTGAAGCTTTGGCGCATTTGGATCTGTTCCACAATTACTTCTATAACATCGATGCCAGTAATTATGAACGAAACTTGGAAAAGGCATTGTGGCTGGGCAATAGTTCCGTGGACAATCTCTACCGTCAGAAAAAAGCGGATGGTGTTTACAACAGATTGCTTCAGTATTCCTTGGTTCAAAAAGTACTGAGTATCGATTCACGGATAAATGAAAATAATGGCTCGTATAGCTTTACTACGACCACCATTTTTGAAATCAATAGAGGTTCAATTATCGACACCTATGAGTTGGTTTCCACCGGAAACTTGATTATGGTTGACCGAAACTTCCCGAACAATCCGCACGGATTGTTGATTACCAACTATTTCGAGAACACCTTAAAAAAACTAAACGATGAAAGTTGAGCCGACCCGCCTGCCGTCGGACAGGTAATCGGCATTTAAAAAAACACGATTATGAAAGTAGAAAAAAACAAGATAGTATTTGCAGCGGTATTGGCCGTGATTTTCATATTCCTGATTTCCTATTCCGTTATGGTAATGGGCGATGATGAAAGTGAGACTAAAAACCTCAAACAGACCTTAGTGCCAGATTTGGAAGAGGATCAAAAAGAGTATGATTCCAAACTGGATGCGATTAACGACTTGAAAAAAGTACGTGAAAACAATGCGCCCAGCATCTATGATGAAAAGTTAATTGATTCCTTGGGATTTTACGATCCAGACCTTCCAGAAAGAGAAAAAGAGCGTATCGTAGATAGCATATATGAAGCTGGAAAAATTTATTATTCAGAAAAACGATACCAAAACTTGGGACAGAAAAGAACTGTTCGCAAAGTGGTATCAACAATTGATTCTGCTGAAGTAAAGCGAGAACAAAAAATCCAAGCGAAAGAATTGGGCTTGGAACATCAATTGTTTTTTTCTGCTGCGCCCAAACCCAATGAAGTTTCAATCATCGACAATACAGATGAAACTATTTACGTGGTTGTAGATGGTGACCAAGTTGTAAAAGCAAACACCAGATTGCGAATGCGCTTGACTAAAGCTGCTACCATAAATGGTAAGCTAATGGTAAAGAATACACCCATTTTAGGTTTTATAAGCTTTCAGCCTAACCGGGCTTTAATTGAAATTGAAAACATACAACACCATCCTACCAAACTTAAGGCTTTTGATTTATCTGATGGAAGCGAAGGCATCTACGTACAGAATAATTTTAGAGCAGAAGCCACCACCGAAGTTTTGGACGATATTATTGGCGACATCAATATCCCTACCGTTCCGCAAGTAGGTGGCGTAACAAAGGTGCTCAGACGTAACAACCGTAATGTAAAAGTTACAGTACTAAACAACTACAAACTCATTTTAAAACCCAAATTATGAAATCATTTATCTCAGTTTTAATAGTCCTATTGATTGCCGCTTCCGCGAAAGCACAACAGCAACCCATACCACTCGACACTATTTATGCAAACGATACCAAAAACGTTGCGCTATTTTTTCCTGAACCCATACGACAAGGCATAACGGGTTCGGACAATTTTGTTTTTACCTACAACCGTGAAAAAGAACAGTATTTCGGACTTCTTCAAGCAAAGCCTGGGAAGGAAAGTAATTTGCTGGTAGTCAACAGAAATGGTTCGATTTTTTCGTATATTGTAAGGTATAAACAAAAGCTTTCTAAGCTCAATTATTTCATTCCGCTATCAAATAGTATCGGTAATGAAAAACCGATTGCAAAGGATTCGGTTCTTGTTGAATCTTCTGAAGAACTTGTAGATGACAGCACCTATTATTACCAAAAATTCTGCTCATATCTTCTTAAAAGAAAACAGCGCATAGGGCGCATCAAGAAACGAAACGAAGGTATTATCTTGAACGTAGAAAATATTGTTTTTGATAAAGAGGAACTCTATTTCGTTATCGAGATTGAAAATAATTCTACGTTGGATTACGATTTGAATTTCTTGAACCTTTCGATTGAAACTCGGCAAAAAGGGAAAAGAAAATCATTGCAACGACTTAATCAAGAACCGATATATAAACATAATCAGCCGTCTAAGATTAAGGAAAATGAAACGGCTCGCTTTGTTTATGTGCTGCCCAAATTTTCATTATCCGATGACCGTCGAGCAATTTTGGAATTGAATGAAAAGGATGGCGAACGCAATATAGAACTGAAAATATCACATAGATATATTAATAATCCAAATTAATACTGTTATGAAAAGAATAGTCATTTGCTCGCTCGTACTGTTGTTCCTTTCTTGTTCAGAAAGCACAACAAAATCCCCTTCTGAAACTTCCAAAGTTGTTGCAGAAAGCTTTTTCTCAAAAGATGAATCAGCCTTAAAAAAACATACCACTTCAGAAGGCTATGCCAGTCTGATTACCGTACAGAATATGATGCCAGATTCTGATAAAGAGATTGAGGTAGAAATTTTAGATGAAGCTGTTGATGGCGAACTTGCCTGGGTAAAATACAGCACCACCTACGATGGGAAAATAGGAATTTTTAAACTGACTAAAGAAAATGGTCAATGGAAAGTTACCAGTAAAGGTCCGAAGGAAAAAGGGCCTTTTTAAAAAGGATTTTTTAGTTTTTATCGAGGTTGATTTTCCAATAACCTCTTGTACCACCAACACGCTCTATAAAGCCGGTATCCTTCAAATTGTTTAGATGCTTTTGGATTGCAGATTCGTTTATGTGTAATACCTCGGCAATTCCTGAACGGCTTATTCGATTATCTAAAGCAATTAACTTCAAAACTTCCTTTTGTCTATGTGTCAATTCTTTAATATCGTCAATTACGGCAACCTTTTGACCACCTATTTGACCACCTTCTTCTACAGTAGTTTCTTTAGCTGTAAGGTGAATTGTGCCATTTATAACAATACCTCCGATATTTGAAATTATTAGAAAAGTATGCAAAAATCAAGCCTATTGCGATACGGCTATTTGGGAAATATATTTGAAATAAATTAGAAAAAAAAGCAAATTGTAATTCATATCCCCGTGCTAATCCCTTGACATCTAAAGAGAAGTTTCAATTTTAATGAGAAAAGTAAACAATATTACTATTTTTGTGGTTTTTCAAATAAGTATTTATGCCAAAGAGAAATCACTTAAGAATACTTGCAAATCAGCAATTTGAAGAAGCAGGGGAAGTAAAATTTAATTATGGTTTTGCCACGCAAGAGGAGGAAGTAAATAGAGAACCAAATTATATCTTGATGGCAAGAGCATTTAGTAACGATTTACGTTCCTTCCGTCGTGACTTGCAAGAAAAGCGAGCTTCAAAAGATGATGAAATTGATGTTCCTTACGATATAGATTATGTTGAGATTGATTTTATAGGTCAGTTTAACATTGAGAAATATTATCAAATATGGTATAATACTTTTGGGTTAGAAGGTGTTAGTTTTACTGAATATAACAGAACTGCAATATTTTCTATTACTGACAGGGAAAAATTTCGCCTTTTTATAAATAGCGTGGAGACCCTTATCCGAAAAGGGTTGGAAAATATTAATGAAGTTATTCCTTCCAGATACATTCTCTATGTAAAGAACTTCAAATTGCTTACATTAACTGATATTCTGCAAGTAACCGCTGAACATATTGGTAATGTGGTAGTTTTAAAAACAATTGAACTACCGGCAAATTCTGAAATCGAAAATAATATTTTAAATGCCCTCGAAAAATATTTAAACGACCATCTGATAGAATATTTGATTGATAGAGAAAACCATAGATTGGAGATTTTCGATGCAACTTTAGACCAACTCATTACTATTGCCCAAAATTTTGATGTTATTGAAAGCATTACATCCTCTCTTTCGGGCGTTATTCGACCTGGAGTATATAATGTTCCAGAAAGAGGATTTGGTTTTGAAATTGCAAACTCTAATGAGAATTTACCACTTATTGGTATACTCGACACAGGCATAAGTATGCAAACGCCATTAGCCGCAATTACCCTGCAAGATGACACTTTTTCACTTGACGGAAACCCTCTTATTGATAACTATAATCGCAATGGTCACGGAACAATGGTCGGTGCGCTTGCATCGTTAGGGAAGTACAACCATACAAATGAGTTTAAAGGAGAGGTTAATGCAGATGCTAAGCTTCTTTCAATGAAATTATTAAGTAATGGTGATGGCTATCTGTCTGAAAAGGGAGTAATTGATATGCTCTATCGTGCTAAGACAAAATATCCTTCACTTGATTTATTCGTCTTAACATTTTGCTATAAAACTCACAAGAAGACTAATGAGACGTTTTCAAACTATACTTATGAGTTGGATAAATTTGCTCACGAGACTGACAGTTTGATATTTATCAGTACTGGAAATAATCCGCACGCTCTTAATGAAAATACAGATTATGATATAGATTACTTCAACAATGAACACACTAACCTAAATACACCAGCGGACTCTATGAATAATATTACCGTAGGTGCCGCAGCTGATGGTCTATACAATGGCGCCTTCAATGGAATTTCTTCCGGGAAAGAGTTCCCAACAATTTATTCAAGAAAAGATCACGTAGACCTTTCGGTTCTTTATCCACCAAAAAAGAAAAATAAAAATCTATTTAAACCAGATATTTTAGAAAGTGGTGGTGACTATGGATTTTATGAACCAAACACTATAGATTTTATGGAAAATGCGGCGATGTCGGTTCTTTCTTCAAATCCTGCGATGGGATTTACCAAGGATGTTGGTACAAGTCTGGCTGCCCCACTTGCTGCAAATCTTGCAGCTAAACTTAAAATAGCATATCCCGATTTAAAATCCCAAACCATTAAAGCACTCATAATTAATGGTGCTTCTCTGGAAAACACCAAATATCCGGCAGCTTATGAAAACTTGTTGAATCGCACTTCAGGGTATGGTATTTTGGAAGCTCAATCTACAATATTTTCAAATGAAAATGCAGCCACACTTGTACTTGAAGATAGTATTAAAGCAGAAGAACAAAAAATATATCCTCTCAATTTTCCGGATTATTTACTAACAACAGACTTAGGTAAGAAAAGAGGTATATTAAAAGTTACCGCTACTTTGTGCTTCAGTTTTAGACCGTTGCAGCACAATCAACTCACCTACTGTCCTATACATATGGCTTTTTGCGTGTTTCGTAATCATACATCAAATCAGATTAATGCTAAAGACAAAGATTTAAATTCAAAACTACGTACTGGTCAAACCTGGTCGCAGTCAGCACGGGAGAAATCAAATCCCTTACCATATAGTAACGTTCAAAAAATCGAATTCTTTATCAATTTAGACCATTTACGAAGCGAGGAAAAAACCTTAAAATTGGCTGTACAGTCAAGACTATCGAATCAAATTATGGCTTCCCAAATCGAAAATTACCCTAATAAATTTAATTTTTCTTTGGTCGTTAAAATTGAGGAAACTACAAAAAGTCCAACAGGTAGGTTATATGATGAACTAAGGGCAATTAATAAAGTTGAAATTATAACAGCTGCACAAGCAGATGCTGATTTAGAAGGAGAGGTTTAATGAGATTAGGAAATTTCCAGTGATTTTTTTTCAGCGATTACAAGATTCTTCCAGATATGACTATTTATTTTTGTAATGACCTTTATTTCATTATCGCTTTGTTGAAACAAACTGCGCTTGAGCGCAGTAAGCAAAGTTTTTTGTATGCTATAATAAGAAAGTCCGATGCATTGGCTCATCACTTTAGCAGCTTCTTTTTTGTTGCTGAATATGAAACCACTTTTACTTAGGGTAAGTTCAACAAGATTCCTTATTTGAGAAATGGTAGGTAGTGAAAATCCAATAATATTATCAAATCGTCTGGTTAAAGCTGTGTCCAGCATCTCCTTTTGATTAGTAGCGGCAATCACGATACTACTTTGAGGAAGGTAATCGAACAGCTGTAGAATTGTATTTACTACACGTTTCATTTCGCCGTGGTCTTGGCTGTAATCACGAACTTTACCGAGACTATCAAATTCATCAATAAAAATAATACAATCTTCTAACGCTGCCTTTCTAAATATTTTCGATAAATTCTTACTCGTTTCACCAAGTTTTGAAGAGACGATGGCACCTAAATTCACAACTACCATCATTTTTTTAAGTTCTCCAGCGATAACATAAGAAGCCAATGTTTTTCCACATCCCGAAGGTCCGTGAAGTAAAAGTTTGTTTGCTACAGGCAAATTAAATCTTTGTAAAAGCTCTATCCTATCGTGCTCTTCAATAAAGTGTTTGAGGTCATTCATTACTTTATCTTCAGCAACAATGTTTTCTAAAGAATAGTCTGAAGTAATTTTTTCAAGAATTAACTCTTGAATGTCACGGTCATCAACACGTTGATAATAGGAATCTGACCCAACTTTAGTCAAATTGTTTACACTCTGTTGACGCATCGATTCCTTTAAAATTGATTGCAATTGTATGGCAAAATTAACTTTTTTTGTTTTTTTAGAGTATTCGACAAGCTCGTTAAGCACAGTCAATAAGCGGTCTTGATCATTTTCCAGACCATATTTAGCAATCTCTTTTATATAATCAAATTGACTCAAAATTCTACAGTAAATTATATGCGAATATAACGAAACTTGTTCTATTTTTAGTATTTCATTGAGAACAAAGTGCGTTACATCTATTTGAAATTACAACCTCATATGTTGAATTATTTTGTTTTAGAATCCACTAAATCAGTAATTTGCAATAAGCATTTTTCCAATTTTTAAAAACAACTCTCTTACTTCCTTTTATTTTGCAATCTAATACGCCCCATAACACCAGTTTATACCCATCTTTAAGAAATAATTCAATCGGTTCATAAAATAAAATGTTATGTAAATATCGACCGCGCCTCATCATATATCCTATCAAAATTAGTAGATAAATCAGCCTGAGAAAATTGCTTGGATTCTTCAGGAAGTTGCCGTTGAATTTCGGACAATCTAAACTGCACCTTTTTATCCTTTCCATCTGCATAAGTGATAAACTCGCCCTGTTTCAAACGAAAGAAAACATCTGCCCTTATTTTAGGGATTTCCTTTTCTCCGGTGGTAATTCGGGTATCAAAATCCAGATTATGACCGCGGCTCACACTTTTGGTTGGATCTTTGATGATTTCAAAAAAACGTTCGTAGTATTTGGCGGTGTCCGGATCATTGACCTTGCCAAAAAACTGGTAGGATAAATTGCTCAATATGGCCTTGCTCGCCTTATCGCCGTACATCATATCGTTCTGGATCTTGTCCTGCATCACATAGACCGTAGAAATATTATAGCTCCGCAATGTTGCCGGAATACGGTGCATATTCAATAAGCGTATGGTCGGCGCTTCTTCCATCAACAGGAAAGAGGGTTTTGAATTCCGCACGCTCATTTGTTTGGTGATGGTATGAATAATAGTCGCGATAACGGGCGAATATGAAGTTTCAAATTTCGGGTTGTTCACCACAGAAATTACGGCGGGATTTTCTGGATTATTAATATTAAGCGGCACTTCATCTGCGGACAAAGCCATAAAGATGCGTTGGGTGCTTATCCGTTTTAGTGCATTGGCCAAGGTGCTTTTTACCCCTGCGGTCTGCCGTTCCGAATCCTTGCCGCTAATAAAGGCATCTGCCATTGCCCGTGATGTCGTATTGGTTTCCAAAAACTGGATCAGGCTGTCCGTATCCAGATATTGATAAATCGCAATCAAATGTGGAAGGGTACAGAATTTCGGATAGGATGTTTTCAGTTTCCAAATTAATCCGCCAATTAACCCTTCAGCTGCATCATTAAAAAATTTAGTCGTGCCGCTCGTGCCGGATTCCCTCTGTTCCAAAAGGTTCTCGATCAGCACCCGGGAAACCTCGTTTACGCTTTCCTCGTTCTCTAAATATCGTGGGGCAATAGGATTTACCCTGTGGATGATTTTATCAAAGGAAATAACCTTAAAAGGGATATTGCTATCCTTGAACAGCGGATAGGCTATTTCCGTCAGCTCAAAATCCTTATAGTCGTG
Source organism: Autumnicola patrickiae (assembly GCF_031846525.1). Classification (NCBI taxonomy): domain Bacteria; kingdom Pseudomonadati; phylum Bacteroidota; class Flavobacteriia; order Flavobacteriales; family Flavobacteriaceae; genus Autumnicola; species Autumnicola patrickiae. Next base: position 2,767 of record NZ_JAVRHM010000024.1, on the reverse strand, counting down.
AATGATCCCGCAAAATCCTTCTTTTTGAAAATGCCTTAAAAAACCATACACCACGCTTTCCGTCTTACCGCTTCCAGCGGATCCTATGATGGATGCCCCACGTTTTACGTTTTCCAGTTTAAAATTTCCATTCCTAGTGGCAAAACTTACACGATACTTGCCCTCGACATTTTTTGGCTCATCGGTACTGTGCAAGAAAACGTACATTCCTGTATTAATTAGCATCAGCGGACAGACCAGCACCAATGAAATCGAGATTAAGTCATTGCTATTCGATAGGCAAAATACCAAAGCTCCAAGCAAAACCACGTTTAAAATAAAGGCATAACGCGTCACTTTGTACCCCATATAAAATAAGATACTTGTTAAACCAATGATTGAGAGTATCGTTGTAAGGTTGTCCAGTTGCATAACAAAAATTTAGATTCCGATGGAACTTGATTTGATGGCCACGTCCAAACCTTTGCGCAGCTTATTGAAAACCTTTAGGGCAAGCTGCGCCTGGTTGGTCGGGATGCTTGGCATTATCGGGATGCCCGTTTCCCGCATCAGTTTGAAGGCTATTGCCTTTTCGTTGGTGGGCAATTTCATCAAAGAAGCAAAATAGATTTTAGGACTTTTAATAAAATCCTTTCGCGCCTTGTAGGTTTCCGCAAAATTCCTTTGGTAGCCAAACGTCCTGTCAAAGGTCTTTTCGGCATTTTCAAAAAATTTATCCCGGTCAAAACCTCGTTTAACTTGTTTCCCTCTCATCTCAACATCGGAAGCTTTGTATTTACTCCCGGGCGAAAGACTGAACGAATTGGATGCATCCTTGCGGCTTACGATAATATGGATATGGCTTTGGCTTCCGGCCTTGGGCACCCCTTGAACGATCCGTTTGCCATCCTGTTGATGCGGTGCTTGCTTTTCCAATTTTGCGATTTCCCGTTCCCGCTTCCCAACACTTCCTTCCATCGAGCCGCTTTCAATACTTCTGATCTCATTTTTTAGGTGCAATATTTTGGTGGCAAAAGGTTGGTTTTCTTTGATCTGTCTGTCCGTTCCCTTAAAGGTTCGTTGGTGCTCAATTTTTGCATAGTATTTAATGTCATCGATGGTCACGGTTCGCCCATTGATTTCCCGGTTGAACGATGCCACATAATCCTTCATCAGCTCACGGGTGTACTTTTTTAAATCTTCACTGCTGTTCTGCAATCTGTTTAATTCATACTTCGATGGACTGACCGTGATCGAATAGAATTTCGGCTCTTTCTTTTTCAGTTTGGCACCGTTTCCGTCAATATCCTTTACCACTTCTTCCGCTGAAAATTCATAGCCATATTGGTTGAAAAAGTGTTCCATATCTTCCTGTTCCAGACTTTGATTTTCCTTCTCCAGATAGTCCACAAAATCTGCCGAACTTTGGGAATAGTTCCCACCCAGTTTTTGAGGTGTGATTGTGATGTACATAGCTCAAAGATTTAGAGTTCGTTGTTGTGGTTTTGTTTTTCTTGAAATTTTACTTTCGGCTTTTCTTCCACAAATTTCTTCTCTAAGATTAGGGGTTTCTTTTTGGGTTCTTCGGTCTGGAAAAGGGATTCGATCATCGCCACGGTGGGTTTCGTCTGGGTCTTTTCCATATCCCGCATTATGGCAATTACCGCATTGATCCGTTTCTTTAAATTGGCCTCAATCGTCCTTCCGGTCGGGCCCAGTTTTTCCCGTGGGGATATCTCGTTATAGAAGAAAAAATCGAGCATCACAGCCATTGCCTCGGTGTGCGATTTGAAGTGTGTTCTTGAAAATTGCTGGAAACGCTTGGCGGTTTCCTTTTTGAATCTAATGCCGATAAATGAGTCCATAATTCGCCGATTTGTCGCAAATCCTTCTCTAAAAATGGGCGCTTGAAGGGCATTTGTCGCAAATTGTAGAAATCTAAACAATCACTTGATTTTTAAACAACTAAAAATCAAGTGATTAACAAGGAGTAGGAGTGCTTAACATCGCATCGCGTGTTACCCTCTTGCTACTCCTTTTCGTTCGCCCCGGGCGAACAAAAATTTCGTACAATTTGGCTAAAAGCCAATTGCCAATTTCAGGGAAAAGATTTCCCGTTATGTAATTTTTCGATGGGCAGGGTTATCGGCGAAAGTCAAAAAATGGATACCCCTACGTAAAATTGAATGCTGAATTTCAGCGAAATAAAGATAGGTATTTTTCAACTTATAGGATTTAATTTTCTTAAAAAAATAGCTTCTGTTTTTAGAAAAAGCATTAAATTTAAACAGTAGGCCTACAAGGTCTAAATAACAAAGGGAAAATTCAGGTAACAGCGAATTTTCCCTTTTTAGTTGTTATCCCTGATAATTCAGGTATGCAATTTTTATTTTGATGATTTTTCAAATATTAAACATATAGGTATAACTGTATAAATTCCGCAATGCTTCTTCTTCAATCATCACCTCAAAATTGGCGCAATGTTCCTTTGCATAGTTTCGGATATCATCGCCAAATTTTTGTTCCACATCTTTTTTTGAACTTTCCAAAAGGCGTTCTTGGGCTTCCCCGTTCAGGTCTGAAAAATTCAGATAAATCATAATTTTTAGGTTTTTGAAAGGGTTAATATTCGCTCGGCAGCATCAACGTATTATCCACAAAAAATAACCGCAGTTCATCCAATGGAAAATCCGTTACATTGTATCGGTGGGTTTCAAAAATGTTCCCGTTTCCATCGCTGTACGTTATTTCGGCTTCGTACCCAGAATAATCCTGTTTTTCCTTGGAC
>NZ_JAVRHM010000023.1:0-59351 GCF_031846525.1 Autumnicola patrickiae | reverse complement strand
TTGGGGTGAATGGATAAAACCTTCGTACTTCCTGTACCAGCATTTCTGTAAGGTTGTCTTTCCCTGTCTGTATTTCTTTTTTGTATTGTGGATATTGATGTAAAGCAAGGGCAGTAAAAGTAATGTAGGTGGCTATGGCTACGGTGGGCCTTAATACATTTATCAGCTCTACTGCTGCTACTTGTGTGTTCAATAATTTACCATCAAGCTCAGGGTGAAAAGCAATTGTGTGGACGGCAGTACCCTTTTCTACATGAATTTTACCGTTACGGATTTCTTTAATAAGGTTACCAATCCACTTTTCAGCTCTTTTTCGAGCCTGCTTTCCTCTCCAGTGCCTTAGACCGATGGCTCCGAAGGCATCTACCATAGCTCCAAAATCCCTGGCCCTTTGTTGCACTTCTTCTTCCCGCAGCGGCACTCCCGACCACGAACAGACGGCACGACAGAGTAGCTCCTGTGCTTCGTTAAATAATATTATTTGCTCTTCATTCTCCCATTTGCCAATGTATGTTTCCCAGTAGCTTTTTTGAATTTCCAGGAACCCCCGAAGGCTATCCGGTTTCATCAAAGACATAAACATTTCTTTTCTTTGCCTGTGTGCTGAATTATCCAGTGTCTGGACGCCCTTCTGGCCGAATAATGTTTTTTGCACTCTTTTAGGAGTAGCACCTTTGCGCTGAAACTTTTCATTATCGTAGAAAACCTCCGCGGCTTCTTTTCCACTCATGCAGATCGTTTTCTTTAACATCAAGCGGGTTCTAAAAATATCAGTCCCAAGCTTTTGACGCTTTTTCTGAATAAATTCATAGCCGTCACGAAGTAGTATCAAACTACTATCGAAATTTTTGTCTTTTGGAATAGTTGTCATGTTCTTTACATCTTTAAATAATTATATTTCATTTTTTAGATCCCCTAACTTAAACCTTATGAAAATGATTAAAAACTGCCTAATCCGATTTTACAATTAAATTAAAGGTCATTAAATATGCAACGCTCTGTCTTCGGTGGCTGCCAGACAGGCCTCTTTAAAGGTTTCTGAAAAAGTTGGGTGCCCGTGCGACATTCTCGCAATGTCTTCGGCAGATGCCCTGTATTCCATTGCTACCACCGCTTCAGTATAGCTGTCTGCAATGCGTGGGCCTATCATATGCACTCCCAATATCTCATCGGTTTTTTTATCTGCGATTACTTTTATAAAGCCATCGGTGTCCATACTTATTTTTGCCCTTGCGTTGGCCTTAAAAGGAAAGGAGCCTGTTTTGATACTTCTTCCTGCTTCTTTCAGTTCTTCTTCAGTGGATCCTACCCCGGCCACTTCAGGTTGGGTATAAATGATATTGGGGATAAGGGAATAGTTGATATGTGGCTTTTGGCCAACAATTCTTTCGGCTACAAAAACGCCCTCTTCACTGGCCTTATGGGCAAGCATTGCCCCATGGATTACGTCCCCTATAGCATAAACCCCTTTGACATTGGTTTCAAGGTTCTCATTTACCTTTACCTCTCCTTTCTCATTGGTTTTCACGCCAATATTTTCAAGGCCTAAATTGGTGGTGTACGGTTTCCGGCCAATGGCCATAAGGCAATAGTCGCCTTCTAAATTCATTTCTTTTTTATCGGACAGGTTTTCCGCTTTCAATTCCACTTTGTTATCTGTTGCTGTTGCATCAGTTACCTTATGTTGTAAATAAAATTCAATTCCCTGTTTTCTTAGGGAACGGTGCAATTGATGTCCCAGTGCGCCATCCATAGAGGCAATAAGGCTATCAAAATATTCCACAATAGACACCTTAGAGCCCAGGCGGGCGAAAACAGAACCTATCTCAACCCCGATAACGCCGCCGCCAACGACCATTAAATGCCTGGGGATTTCCTGTAAGGCAAGGGCTTCGGTGGAAGAGATTATCCTTTTCTTATCGATTTCAATATTGGGCAGTGAAGCGGGTTTGGACCCTGTGGCAATGATGATTTTATCGGTTGCTATGGTTTCCATTTTGTCTTCGCCCTTAATTTCAATCGTGTTTTTGTCCTTGATGGTGCCGTGGCCTTCATAAACGGTAACCTTGTTCTTTTTCATCAGATACCCAACGCCATTGATGATTTCCTGTACCACATCCTGAACCCTTTGGTTCATTTTCAGGATATCGACATTGGCTTCTTTTACATCAATCCCAAATTTTTCGAATTGATGTTTCAGTTTGTAGTAATGCTCAGAGGCTTCCAGCCAGGCTTTTGATGGGATGCAGCCTACATTGAGACAGGTGCCGCCAAGCGTGCTATACCTTTCTATAATGGCTACTTTTAATCCTAATTGAGCGCAACGGATGGCACTTACATATCCGCCCGGGCCAGATCCTATAATAGTTACATCAAATTTTTCCATATTTTAAAGTTTAAGTTTTTATTTAGCATTTTTTACGACAAATCATCTATTGGACCTACTTTAATGTAAGGAGGCCTTTGCCTTAGCATTTCACCATACTTTCTGATAGATTTTACGGTAACAGCTTTTGGAATTTGTTTTAGATCTCAACCTTCCAGATCATAAAACCATTCTTCCGACTGTTTAATGGCTTCGGTTATTGCTTCTTTTTCTGTAAATTTCCCTTCTTTCATAAGCTCGTTGGCTATTTCAAGGGCCTTCTCCCTAACAGTTGGGTTCAGGGAATCCAGGTCTGTCTTAAAATCTTCAAATGTCCAGTCCATAGTTACTTCTTTTTGTTAAACAATTTTTTCCTGTTTATTGACAGTTTCCCATCTTAAGAGGGCATTTTTTGCTGTAAGCTACTCCTTTACTAAACCAATCCAGGCTTTGGCCGTATCCTTTTCATTTATGTCAAAGTATTTTATTTGAGAGCCTGAAAAGAAATTTAAAACCTTTGTAGTTTTTTCCTGCCATTTTTTATCCCCAACAATAGCCATATTACCGTAGTCGGAAATATGTGCAGCATCTATTTTTAGATCTACCCACAATCCTTCCAAATCGTATCCGTAGAAATCGTGCAGTTCAAAATAAAAATCCACTTTATTATTTTTAGCAATAATTTCATCGATAAGCGGATGCAAATTTTCCACCTCCTCTTTTGAAAGCTTACCGCTCACTTCCACGGCAATGAGGTTGTCCCTATTTGAATTTAAAAGGTTTATCATATACTTTATATGCTTGTCAGGTAAAAAACCTAATAAGCAAAATTGAATTATAATTGTCACGTCGAGCGCAGTCGAGACGTTTTTGTTTATTTTGATTTATACCTCGGCCCTCTCCAGCTATAGCAATTCCCATATCACTCAATGTTGCCGTTGTTGCATTTATTAATTCATTTTGAAGTTCCTAAGTATCCAACTCCTTCCTGTTTTTGGTTTGACTATCCTCCGGCTTTCACAGAATACCTTAAACAACTTCTCCCAGCTCCTGTTGCTTGACGCTCCGGGTCTTCCCCAGACGAAGCACAAGGACACCGGCTATGGCTGCTATAAGTGAAGCGAGCAGGATGCTTATTTTCGCTACCTGAACAAGGTTTTGATCTGCAAATGCCAGGTTTGTGATAAACAGTGACATTGTAAACCCGATACCGGCTATAAGTCCCGTACCTATTATATGCCTCCAACTGAGACCTACCGGTAATTGAGCGAAGCCCATTTTTACGCCCAGATATGAGAAGGCGGTAATGCCGCAAACTTTCCCCAGCACCAATCCTGTTAAAATCCCGAGACCCAGGGAACTAGACAGCACTTCTGAAATTCCAAGACTGAGTTCTACACCTGCATTGGCTAACGCAAAGACAGGAATGATAAAGAAGGCATTGATACCGGTAAGCGCATTTTCCAGCCGCAGTAGGGGAGGGTGGGTGTGTTTGGTGTCACTTCGGATTGTTTCCAGAATATTCTGTTGCTTCTTATCAGTGAGCAGATGGGTATTTACCAGGTCGGTTTTTTCCAACTCCTGCACATGGGATTTTGTCCGTTGCCTATAGTCCTCATTTTGTATCTTAGGTTTTATGGGAATAGTCAGGGAAAACAACACCCCGGCCAGGGTGGGATGTATGCCGGAGTCAAGGAAAGCCAGCCATAATACAATACCCAGTAAAATATACAAAGACAGGTGTTTTATCCCTGCCCTGTTCAGTATTGCTAAAACAAGCAGAGCCCCTCCTGCAATGAGCAGGTTCATCCAGGCTATTTGACTGCTGTAAAAAATGGCAATGACCAGAATCGCACCGATATCATCGGCAATGGCCAAAGCTACCAAGAATATCTTTAACTGCACAGGCACCCGTTTTCCTAAAAGGCCCAGTATTCCAAGAGAATAGGCAATATCAGTAGCCATGGGAATACCCCAACCTTTGACAGTAGGCATGTTAAGGTTGAACAGGAAAAAAAGTATAGCCGGTACAAGCATACCACCAAGGGCAGCAAATATAGGCATGGAAGCTTTTTTAAAATCAGATAACTCTCCTACCATTACTTCTCTTTTCAATTCGAGACCGGCCACCAAAAAGAAGATCACCATCAGCCCGTCATTAATCCATTCTTCCACCGAAAGGGAAATTTCCAGGTGCTCCGGTGCTCCTATAACAATTTCATCACTCAGGTAATGGTGGTATATATCGGCCACATCGGTATTGGCCAACACCAAAGCGACCAAAGTAGCCAAAATGAGCAGAAGACCGCCTGAGGTTTCCCGGTCAAGAAACTTTCGGGCAGTTTCCCTCATGTAACTTACAGGGGTAGATTTCTTTTTTACTTCTTTATCCATTTTTGTCCTTCGCTTGCATGGTTTATTTCAAAAAATTTTACTTCGGCAGATGTAGAAGGTTTCATCAAATCTGTCATCCAATTTTCCCATTTTTCATCCCCTACCATGGCCACTTTTTCAAATTTGTTGGCATATTGTACATCAAATTTCAAAAGTTGTCAAAAGGCTTGTGGGTTTTATAAAATCTGGTATATTTTATTAAAAGTTAACTCTACCATTATTTTAGAATAAGTACAGGAACTTCTGATTTGAAAATCATTTTTCTTCTTAGACCCAGTTCAGTTAGTTTTTCTATAAAGTCATGTTTCCTGTAAAGTAGCGCCAAAATATCTATTGCATTATCTTTCAAAAAACCGGTTATTCTATCTTCAGTTTTCCCTTCGTAAAAAAGGTGAACAGAAACATTCTCCAGATTAAAAAACTCCTTATAATAGTTTCTAATCTCCTGTTCATTAATAATTTCATCTTTACTCTTAGAAAAATGAAATATAAAGAGGCGAGGGTTAAATGCCCTTAATAGATCAGCCAGCACCTTTAGTTCCCTATCAGGTCTCAGGTTATCTGAATCCAGCGCCAGGCAAATTCTTTTTAAACCAAAATTTTCTAAATCTTCCGGTACAACCAGTACAGGGCAGGGTACTTCCTTACTTAATTTCTCACTTGTGGTTCCTGCAAAATAACCTTCTACCTCACCTGCACCTTCTGTCCCCATAATTATTAAACTTGCTTTTTCTTCTGTTGCTAGTTGATAAATAATACCTGAAATTCTTCCTGAGGCTACCATACTCTTATATTTTATTGTCGCGAGACGTGGAAAATTTTCGAGAAATTCCAGCATTTTTTCTTTGTATAATTTCTGATAAGAACTAAAGTTGTCGGGTACCGGATAAACTATAGCCCCATATCCGGCATATTGATAACCTTCAGAATAGGCATGAACAAAGATAATTTCTGAATTTAAAGATTCGGCCACCTTTGTGGCATACTCAACTCCAATTTTGGAACTTTGACTAAAATCAATCGGAACTATTATTTTCATGATTTTTAATTTTAATTATACATGCAGTTTTTCAATTAAATGTTTAAATAAAAGCTTTATTGTTTAATCCACTTTTTGGCAATTTCCTTTTCCTCTAAGTCAAAAAATTTTACTTCGGCAGAGGTAAAAGGTTTCATCAAATCTGTCATCCATTTTTCCCATTTTTTATCCCCTATCATGGCCACTTTTTCAAAATCGTTGGCATGTTGGACATCGAATTTCAAATCTTTCCAAAAGGCTTTTGGTGTCCATCCTTCAAAACCTTCCATTTCAAAATACCAGCGGATTTTTTTATATTTTTCCACTATGTTGTTCAGCAGGGGCAATAGCTTATCGTAATCGGCTTCGGTCAAATTTTCCGTTGCTCTTGTGGCTATTAAATTCCCTTCTGTTTGTCCTAATATTTGTAGCATAACTCCTTTTTTAATTATTATTTAATTTATTCCGTTTTGTAACATTAATTTCAATGGGTTTTTTAAGCTCCTGAATTGCCCTAAGAGGATCATCGGAATTGAAAATACTACTTCCTGCTACAACAGCATCAGCTCCTGAATTCAAAATTTCCTTCACGTTATTCCTGTTAACCCCGCCATCTACTTCAATAAAGGCCTTTGCATCTTTTCTTTGTATAAATTGCTTTAATTCCTTTATTTTTTCCAGTGTTTCGGGAATAAAACCTTGTCCGCCAAAACCCGGATTTACAGCCATTAGGCAAACTGTATCTAAATCTTTGATGACGTATTCCAGGCTTCCTAAAGAGGTATGCGGATTTAAAGCTACCCCTGCTTTACAGCCCAGGCTTTTTATTTGTTGCACCACGCTGTGCAAATGAAGGCAGGCCTCAGCGTGCACAGTAATTTGGTCTATTCCATATTTAGAAAAAACTTCCAGATACCTTTCAGGCTCAACAATCATCAAGTGCAGCTCGATAGGTTTCATAGAGTGCTGCTCAATAGCTTCTAAAACAGGTGTCCCAAAGGAGATATTTGGAACAAACATACCATCCATCACATCCACGTGCAGCCAGTCTGCTTCACTTCTATTAATAATTTCGAGGGTTTTGCCCAGGTGGGCAAAATCTGTCGAAAGAATGGAAGGAGCAACCATAAAATTTTTCATAGAAGTTATGTTTTATTGCCTATTTTGGTATTTAAATTAAACCTTACACACTAAATTTACCTGAAGGAAATTATAAAACAGGTTCCACTACAACCTCTGTTATTACAGAGTTGGAGATAAAACATTCAGCATGTGCTTTATGGTGCATTTTTTCCATTTCTTCTTCATCAGGTATATGTTCACCCGAGAATTCTACTTTGGGCCGTAAAAAAACCCTGGTCACAGCCTGTTTACCATCCTTGTTTTTCTCAACCACAGCAACGGTTTCATCTTTGTAACTCTTTATAATATACTTTTTAAAGGAGGCAATAGCCAGAAAAGTCAATAAGTGACAGCTGGAGAGGGAAGCAGCGAAAGCCTCTTCAGGATTGACAAATTCAGCTTTCCCCAAATACTCCGGAGCTGCAGATGCAGTGATTTCAGAGCCTCCTCCAAAAATCCATTGATGGGTACGTGTATAATTCTTATAGGAGAAATCCTCGGAATCGGGATTCCATTCTAGTTTAACTTTAAATTCTGACATTATTCTCTTGTTTTAAATTATAAAATCTACTTTAGATAGTCTTTTGTTCTATTAGTTATATTCATTGATTTTAAATAATTGTGCCTGGAAAGGAAACCCGGGTTAACTAATACAAAAAGTTCTTAATTTTCTTTAGAGAACTTCCTCATAGTATATTTCTAGTTTTAAATTTGGTTCGCCCTCTATTTCTCTTGTAACACTTCATTTTTTGTTTTTTTACTTTAAGGAAAATATGCGATGCTATAAACACCGCATACCTTTCATTACATTAGCTTAACTGCACATCACCGTGATGATTATGGCATGCTTCCGCACATTCATTACAGGCTTGAGCACATTTCTTACAATGCTCATGATCGTGTTTTGCACATTCTTCAGCACACATCCTGCAAGCTTTTTCACAGATCAAAAGATATTCATGCGCAAGGGCAGAATTTCTCTGTAGCAACCTAGCTGCTTGTATACAAATGTCAGCACAGTCAATGTCCAACGGAATGCATCTTTGCATCATTCCGGTTTCTTCTTCTGCTAAGCTTTGAGCAGCACAGTTTTCACAAGCTAAAGCACAGTTTAGCAAGGTTTGAACGAGTTGTTCATGATTTTCATTTTTCATAATTAAATAGATTTAAATTATATGTAGAACTATTTCTACTAAGGTTTATAATATTTATCCTTTTTCAGCATTATTTTTCATTTTTGAAACCAAATCAAATGCTCCCAATTCCCACTTGCTACGCCGATAAGGGCGGATAATTCCCAAGAATTTCTTCACTAAGCCATCTTTTATTTCTTATAAGCCAATAATCTCAAGGCGTTTCCAACCACTAATAAAGTGGATCCTTCGTGAACAAGTACTGCTATCCCGATGTTGGCAAAGCCAAATATGGTGGCGGGAATTAATAAAGCTACAATTCCCAGGCTTACCCAAAGGTTTTGTTTTATGATAGCTTTGGCTTTCCGGCTCAAACCTATTGCAAAAGGCAGGGTTTCCAGTTTATCTGCCATCAGGGCTATATCGGCGGTTTCCAGGGCCACATCAGATCCTGCTGCCCCCATTGCAATACCCACGGTACTATGTGCCATAGCGGGAGCATCATTCACTCCATCGCCCACCATGGCTACTTTATCCTCCTGTTTCTTTAATTTTTTGATAGCATCTACCTTTTCCTCGGGAAGCAGGCTCCCCCAGGCATCGGTAAGATCAATTTCTTTGGCCACCGCATCAGCCACTTTTTGGTTATCCCCGGTGAGCATGATCATACGTTTAATACCGATTTTTTTAAGCTCCTCCAAGGTTGCTTTAGCTTCTTCCCGAGGAGTGTCCATAAGGGAAATAATTCCAATATACTCCTCATTCCTGCGTATCAACATTGTCGTGTTCCCTGCGGCTTCCTGTTCCCTTACTTTTTCTACGGTTTCTTCTGAAGGCTTTTGATCATCGAGCGCTTCAAAGAGCTCCAAATTCCCCATATACACCTTATCTTCCCCGAGGCTGGCTTTTATGCCTTTTCCTAAAACAGCTTCCATATTACTTGCTTCCGGAAATTGTATGTTTCCCAAGCGTTCTTTTCCGTCCCGTACCACTGCTTTTGCAAGGGGGTGGTCGCTTAAAGCCTCTACAGCTACAGCTGTTTTTAGCAGTTCCTCTTCACTTACGTCCGTTAATGTGATAACTTTGGTGAGCTTTGGTTTGCCTTCAGTAAGGGTACCGGTTTTGTCAAAAGCAATAGCGGTGAGCACGCCAAGATCTTCCAGGGGCCGCCCCCCCTTTATCAGAACCCCACCCCTGGCTGCGCGGGCTACTCCGCTAAGTACAGCACTGGGTGTGGAAATGGCCAGGGCACAGGGACTGGCAGCCACTAAAACCGCCATTGCCCTATAGAAACTCTCGCTAAAGGGTTCATCGAGGACAAGGAAGGCGAAATTCAGCAAAACCACCAGGGCCAAAACCGATGGCACAAAATATTTTTCAAACTTATCAGTCAATAATTGGGTAGGTGATTTCTGTGTCTGGGCTTCATTCACCAATGTCACCAGTCTTGACAGTGTAGAATCCTGAGAGGTTTTTATCACCTTTACTTCCAGGGTACTATTGCCGTTGATGGTTCCCGCAAATACACGGTGTTCATCTTTTATTTCGCTTTCTTTTGAATAATCTTTGTCAGGATCGGGTACGGGGGACTTATCCACAGGGACGCTCTCGCCGGTGATGGGTGCCTGGTTCACACTACTATTGCCATTAACAACAACACCATCGGCAGAAATTTTGGTGTTGGATCTCACTACAACAATATCACCTACCTGAAGCTCTTCAATTTTTACTTCCTGCGTCTTTCCATCTCGTTTTATTAGGGCAGTTTTAGGGGCAAGGTCTGCCAGGGCTGCAATGGATTTTCTAGCCTTGTTCATGGCGTAATTTTCGAGCGCATGGCCCAGGCTAAAAAGGAAGAGGAGCAAAGCCCCTTCTGCCCATTCTCCCAGAACGGCTGCCCCAATTGCCGCGACCAGCATAAGGAAATCAATTTCGAAACCTCCTTTGGCAACCGTTTCAATGGCTTCTTTTGCCGTGTAATAGCCCCCAAAGAAATAGGCGCCTATGTACAAGGCCAGACTTACCCATTCCGGCACAGTTTCCAGGTAGGAAAGGCCAAAACCGGTGCCCAATAAAACCCCGCAAATAATGGAAAAGTACATCTCAGTATTTTTTCCTAAGATACCCCCGTGGTCATGGGCGTGGCCTTCATCTTTAAGCTCTGCCTCCTCGTGGGAATGTTTATGGGTTTCAGCCGTTTCAGGAGGCATTTTTTCATTCTTTTTGGCGGTTTTGATTTTCAGGCCTTCGTTCCTCAGGATTTGATTAAAATCTTTTTCATCGGTTTTAGCCTTTATAAATTCCAGCCTTACGATTCCCGATTCGGATACCGAGGCTTCCATTATCTCCTCTAATCCTCTTAACCCTTTTTCGATTTTCCTTGCATGTCTTGCATGTCGAATTCCCTCAACCTCGAGCAGGCTATGTCCAAATTCATTGGTCAATGATGCCCCTGCCTGTTTTGCGAGTTTTCTAATATGGGCAATGGAAATAATGTCGGGATCGTAATGAAAACAAAGCTGAGGGGTATCATCCTCTTTTTCAGAAGCAATATGTACCTTTTCAATACCTTCCCTGTTTTGCAGGTGATCCATTAGCCTCTGCACACATTGATCGTTCTCATCGGGAATTTCCGGCAGTAGTATTGGCAGTTTTACTTGCGTTTTTTTCATTTTTTCTATCGGTTTTTAATTTTCGCTCTCTAATTGTACAATGCCTTTCCTTTTCCTATATAGGCCAATGCCTCAGGAATATCCAGTTCGCGTGTGCCATTTCCGGTACGGATAAAAAAATGGGACCGATCTTCGTAATTGAGGAATACCGGTGTTTTTGAGGATTGTATGTTTAAATGGTAAATGTCCCTTCCTTTAAATTCGTGAAAAGTTACTTTTATCAAAGGACAAAAGCGGGTGCCCAATGTAACGGAGACCAATTGCATAATATACTGCTCAAATCCGTCCCTGCCAGGCTTCTTCAAGGTTTGGTAATCTTCCTGAAGTCCTAAAATATGGCCTTCATCATCAATGCCAATCAACAGGTTGCCACCTTTACAATTTATAAAGCCGGCTATGGTTTTTGCCACTACGACTTCCAGGGCTTTATTTATTTTTGACTGCCGTAAATCGCAGCGAAGTGTAGATTTAAACTCTACTTCACTGGTTTCGCCCTTAGCTATAAGTGCTTCTATAATATCTGTTTCATTCTTCAATTTGTCAAGCTGAAAGATTTTTTTCCTGGTGTAAAACATCAATGCCAGGCTGATGCCCAAACAACCAAAAAGGAGGTTCTTCAAAATCTGGTCAAAATCCCCGAAACCGGCAATTTGTACAAAAACAATTTCCAGGATATTCCACCAACTGCCCTGGTCGCCCTGATTGTCATACAAAAAAAGGGAAATCCCAAGGGGCTGAACAATAAATACCCCCATCACAAAGCCCACAATAACAGTAAAGAAAAACCCCTTGTTGTTCATCAGACAATTATTTTATTAAATCATATTCAATGGTATTGGACGTTCAATATTTTTGTACCTCACCTTTAGTACTTTTTTTGTTCCCCTTAAGCAATTGCTGAACGATTGTGCATTATCAATTTATTCTTCGGTATTTGTTCTTTACAACCCGCACCTTCTAACCCCCTACACTTTTGGCTTTCAATTTAGGCAAACTCCTTTTCCGTTTTTGTTTCCCTTTTAGGGAAAGGCGCTACAGTTTTATCTAAAATTTTTGTTTCAGAAGTTTCCTTTGTACGGAAATCAATTTTCTGAATTCGCATGGCATTTAATATGGCCAGCAGGGTAACGCCCACATCGGCAAATACCGCTTCCCACATGCTTGCCATTCCAAAAGCCCCCAGGGCCAACACCAAAAATTTTACCCCAAAGGCCAGGCCTATGTTTTGCCAAACAATCCGGTTTGTTGCTTTGCTTATTTTTATAGCGGTAGCGATTTTTGAAGGCTGGTCGTTTTGTACCACCACATCTGCGGTTTCGATAGCGGCATCAGAGCCCAAACCACCCATGGCCATGCCAATGTCGGCAAGTGTGATAACAGGCGCGTCATTGATCCCGTCACCAATAAAAGCCAACATAGCCGATCCTTTTTTTAACCTTTCGACTTCTTTGATCTTTCCTTCGGGCAGCAAACCTCCAATGGCCAAATCCAGCCCAAGCTCCCGGGCCAGTTTCTGCACTACCCTCTCTTTATCGCCGGAGAGCATGACGATGTTTTTCACCCCTAGCTGGCGCAATTCATCTACGGCCAATTTCGCATCTTCTTTGATCTCATCGGCAATGGTAATAAAACCACAATACTTTTCGTTGATGGCCATTACTATCGTTGTTTCCACAAAATCGTCTATTTCCGGATCATAGGGAATATTGAATTTCTTTAACAGCTTAGTGTTTCCAGCCAATATGTTAAACCCTTCTACCTGTCCTTTCATCCCCATGCCTGAAATCTCTTCTGCATGCTCCACCTGGGCCGTTTTATAGCCCAAAGAGACCCAATAGGAGGTCACTGCCCTGGCTACCGGATGGTTGGAGCTGCTCTCGAGGCCTGCCACCAGGTTCAAAATCAACTCCCGGTCAAATTCAAAGGTCCTGATGTGCTGCACTTCAAATATCCCTTTGGTAAGGGTGCCGGTCTTGTCCATCACCACGGTGTCCACCTTCCGCATCTGGTCCAGGTAATTGGAACCTTTAAAGAGAATGCCATTGCGGGAAGCCGCGCCAATACCGCCAAAATATCCCAAAGGAATGGAAATCATCAGGGCACAGGGGCAGGATATCACCAAAAATACCAGGGCCCGGTAAAGCCATTCCCCAAAAATATAGGTTTCCACAAAAAAGTACGGAAGCAAAGTAATGGCCGTGGCTAGCAAAACCACAATGGGGGTATAAACTTTGGCAAAACGGGTGATAAAACGTTGGGTTTTTGCCTTTCGGGAAGCCGCTTCCCGTACCATTTCCAAAATTTTTGAGAGCTTGCTGTCCTCAAAACGGCTGGTAACTTTTATGGTGCCCAGGTCTTCCAAATTCACCATTCCGGCCAAAACCTGTTCCCCCTTGTATTTACGGTCTGGTGCGGGTTCACCAGTAAGTGCCGCAGTGTTGAAAGTGGCCTTTTCAGAAATCAAGATTCCATCAATGGCTACCTTCTCTCCCGGTTTTACCTGGATAATACTGCCAACCGCTACCGTGGACGGGTGCACGATTTTTATGGTTCCGTCTGCTTCCACTACAGCCACCTCCTCGGCCTGGATTTTCAACAAACTTTCAATGGATTTTTTTGCCTTGTTTACCGCGGCCCCCTGGAACAATTCGCCCACGGCATAAAAAAGCATTACCGCCACCCCCTCGGCATACTCGCCCAGCAAAAAAGCGCCTATGGTGGCAATGCCCATCAGGAAAAATTCGCTAAAGATATTTCCTTTCCTTATTTGCCTGATGGCTTTCCACAATACGGGCCCGCCCACGGGAAGATACGCCAGTCCAAAAAGGACAAATTGGAAAGGTGCCGTAAACCAGTTAGAAGCCACAACTTCTTTTAAGACAATACCCACGGCCAAAAGGAGAAAACCGGTAATTGCCAAACCGTACTCCCCATAGGTTTGTAAAAAACCACTTTTAGTTGTATTGGAGGATATCCCCCCATTTGAACATGCACCGCTACCGCAACAATCGCTCATAATATTTTTCTTTTAAATCTTCAAAAACAGCTTATTCCAAAGATATATTTAAAAACCTGCAATGAAATTGCATTTTTCAGCCTGAACATTTGCCGCAAACCCCTTTTACCAATAACGTTGTCTCCACCGGCACAAAGTGTTCCGGCAAGGGCACTTCGGGGACTTTTGATTTGGGCAGGCAAAAGGTTTCCCGGCAGTTTTGGCAATAAAAATGCACGTGCATATCTTTGGGGGCGCACTCACAACCTTCTTTGCACAATGCATATTTGGTTGTTCCGTTCCCGTCCACTATACTGTGTATCAAACCTTTTTCCTCAAAAGTTTTTAGCGTGCGGTACAAGGTAATCCTGTCGGCCTTTTCGAAGACCGATTCCAAATCCTGCAAACCTATCGCGGCTTTTTGCTTTTGAAGGGTTTTGAGGACCAACAAGCGCATGGCCGTTGTCCTTACTTTTTTTGCAGTCAGTAATTCTTCGAGTTCCTTTATTTTAAATTTGTTTTTCACATTAACGCCGTAAATTATGCCTGAAAAGGAAATCCCATTAGTAAGACAAACAGTTAGAACTTCCTTTACAGGACTTATTTTATTGTTGTTGCTCCCCGTCAATCAAATTTCTTTATGGATTTTCCCGTCTTTATTTGAAACGCATCTTCAATATCTGAAACATAAATAATTCCGTCGCCAGGATCCGTTGTCTTTCCATTTTCGACTATGATGTCTATTGCTTTTCGTGCTTCTTCATTTTGGCACACCAGTTCCAGTTTCACTACGGGACTATCTGTAATGCGAAAATCAAGGGAGGGGCTGGCACCTTTGGCTTTGAATGCACCGGTCCCTTCCCCTTGCGAAAGGGTCATGCTATTAAAGCCACTATCACTAAGGGCTTCAACTACTTTTTGTACTCTTTTTGGTTTTATAAATGCTTTTATTTCTTTCATCGCTATAGTTTGTATTAAGGATGAACCCTCTGGGTTAACTAATTAAGACAAACATTATACAGAGAGCCCATCCATTTAAGTTTTTAATTTAATGACCGTGAGAAGTCTGGCTCTTCTTCATTTCTGCTATCAAATAATAAGCATTGTTCCACGCCACCTTTGCACCTTCAGGTAAAGGTTGCAATAATTTAATTTCCACCCATCCTTCATTTTCTTCTCCTGTCACCACTTCCACCGGCTTAAAAGACCACTCGGTTTCCCCGTCCTCCTCGTGCTCTTCAGCAATAAAGATGTAGGATTTGTCTTCTTCCTCAATAATTGCTTCTTTCGGTAAGGCTGTTACTTCTGTTCCTGTGCCCGTAACGATCCTGCCGTTGATGTACATGCCCGGTACCAGGTTTTCTGAATCTTCCTGTATCTCTGCATGCACGTGGACAGCCCTGGGATTCTGTTCAAATTTCTTGCCGATAGAATAAATTTCAGCAGTATAAGTCTGGCCGGGCACTGATTCCATTTGTAACAGGACCTTTTGTCCCTCCTTGACTTTATATACATCTTTGGCAAAGACCATTAAATCTGCATGCACATGTTCGGCGTTGATCACTTCGAATAGCTCGGTTTGGGGATCAACATATTGTCCTACCTGCACACTTACATCTTCAATGCTCCCTTTTATTGGACTGACTACAGGAACATTCTCGACAATATTTCCTTCTCGTATGCCAGCAACATTAAGGTTTAACTGCCTGAGCTGTGATTCAAACCCTTGAACCTCTGCCTGCACAACACGATAATCGGCCTGTGCCTGTTGAAAAAGTTTGCCTGAACCTACTTCTTGTTCATAAAGCCTTTGTTGACGATTAAATTCTTGCTCCAGGTTCTGCAAACGGCTGTAAGCTGTCATATAATCGGTTTGTAACCTGGTGAGGTTAGGATGGGATAGATATGCCAGTACCTTACCTTTGCTTACTTGATCCCCCTCAATGACCTCAATAGAAGTTATATTGGCTCCTATAAAAGCAGTTACTGTAGCTTCATATTGTGGTGGGACTTCCAGTTGTCCGGTAGCTTCTACTATATCGGAAATGGGCCTTGTGGGCAGGGTGTCCACTTTTATTTCCAAACTGTTGAACTTGAGACTGGAAAGATGCACTTCACCCATTCCTCCTCCTTCTTCTCCTTCTTCATGACCTCCTTCTTCTTCTGCAGAATGTTCTTCCTGAGCTTCAGGGGACGCTTCTTCCGTACCTTTGCCTTCTCCGCCATTGCAGGCTGAAAGAAAGCTTACCGTAATGAGCAATGTGAACAGTTTTATAATGTGCTTTTTCATTTTTATATCTTTGTCTATTAATTAATTATCTTATTCTGAAGTATTTATATAATATTCGAGTTGGGAGCGGCTATCAAGATAGCTGCCCAATGCCTGCCAGGCATTCACTTCTATGCGTACGGCATCGCGTATGTTTTGCAGGAAAGTCACATAGTCAATTGCTCCTTCCCGATAAGCGATGATGGCCCCTGCCCGCTGTTCTCTGGCCAAGGGTAGCGCTTCTTCCTGATAGTATGTCCAGGAATTAAGCCACTTCAGGTATTCTTCGCGTGCCTCAGCATAAGCTGTCTTTAGCTCAAACTGCGTCTGCTGTAAATTAGCTTCAGCTATTTCGCGGTTTATTTTTGCTGATTGTGTTCTGCCCAATTCAGGTCCAAAGAACAAAGGAATGCTGATCCCTACCTGATATTGATAAAAGCCGGTTTGGCCGTCAATTTTCTGCCTGCCGTACTGCGCCTGAAATTTCGGAAGAAACTGCGATCGCCTCTCCCTTAGGGTTGCATCAGCCACCTCTATCCTTTGTTCATACACATTGAGCAGGGGATGGTTCCCAAGGGGTTGCAGTAATCCGCTAATGGGCTCATCAAACTGATCGGCAGGAACATTAGGTACCGTGTAAAGTGTGTCACTGGCAAACCACAGGTTGAATCGCTGCAAGGCTCCAAGATAATCCCTATAGGCCTGCTCTTTTTGTATTTCAACTTCATTGCCCTGGTTTACCGTAGCCAGGTATTCAAGTCTCGAGATTGTCTCTGTTTCCAACCTGATCTGTGCAGCTCTCTCAATATCGGTAAAGGCTGAATCCAGACTGTATAAGGTCTCATACTCATTTTTAGCAGCATATACCGACGCCCAGGCCTGACTTACCTCCAGTTCTACTTCAAGAATGGAAAGATCAAGGGCTTCTTCTGCCAGGGCCACCCTTTCCTTCTGCAACTTCAGGCGTGGCGCAATACCAAAGATGTCGATATTCTGTTGCTGAACCCCAATTTGTGTATAGACACCAAGATCAGCATTACTCGAACCACCGCTAATTTCTTCTGCGCCGGTGAATATCTGGGTATTACCAAGGTCCCAGGCCGTTTTCTTTAAAGCCTGCTGACTTTCTATCTCCAGGGCAGCAGCTCTTATTCTCGGAAAAGCCTCTATTGCCCGTTCCTTGGCCTCTTCTAACGAGAGGACTGGCAAAGAATCCTGTTGGACAATTATTTCAGCCTGAGCCGGAGAATTTTTCTGTGAAGAACTGTTTTCCTGTGCCTCTGCAGGGGTGCTAAATCCTAAGAGGCTTCCGACAGAAAGCAATGCCACCACTATTGCAGGGGCTGGTGCAAAGCCATTATTGTTATTACTATTTCTTCTGTTTTTCATATTTTCTATTAAAGTATAAAGGACTGGCAACACCACAAGGGTGAGAAGGGTAGCTGTAAGCATACCTCCAATAACCACGGTTGCTAAAGGGCGCTGCACCTCTGCACCGGCCGAAGAAGAAAATGCCATTGGCATAAATCCTAAAATATCTGTTACCGCTGTAAGCATGATCGGCCTGATTCGTTCTTTCGTACCCATAAAAATCCGGTCTTTGATACTGGTTACGCCTTCTTCTTTTAATGAATTAAAGCGATTCACCAGGACCAGACCGTTAAGTACTGCCACTCCAAAGAGCACGATAAAGCCTACACCTGCAGAGATACTAAAGGGCATGTCCCGGAGCCACAGGGCGAAAACACCCCCAATGGCCGCTAATGGAATGGCCATATAAATCATGATAGACTGCGAGAATGAGCCCAGGGCAAAATACAGCAGCACGAATATCAGCAAGAGAGCGATAGGCACCACAATAATCAGGCGGTCTTTGGCATTTTGAAGGTTCTCAAACTCACCGCCATAAGAAATGTAGTAACCTGGAGGTAAATCCAGTTCGGCACCCAGTTTTGCCTGAATATCATTCACAACCGACTCTACGTCACGGCCCCTCACATTTACCCCAACGTATGTTCTGCGATAGGTGTCGTCTCTGGAAATTTGCATTGGCCCGGGAACAAAGCTGATATCAGCTACTTCATTAATCGGGACTTGGGTACCATTAGGCAGATCAATGTATAAAGTCCGTATATCTTCAATACTCTGTCGGTGCTCTTCATCAAAGCGCACTACCAGGTCGAAACGTCTTTCTCCTTCAAAAACCACTCCTGCCACTCCACCTGCAAAAGCGGTATTTATATATTCATTTATTTTTTCGATTTCCAGCCCGTACTGTGCTAACTTGTCACGATTGTAGCGTACCGTCATTTGTGGGAGACCAGAAGTTCTCTCTGCATTTACATCTCCTGTTCCGGGTACAGTTTGAATAATCTCTGCCATTTCCTGAACCTTAGTGGATAGAACTTCCAAATCCTCGCCATAGAGTTTTACCGCAATATCTTCTCTTACCCCTTCCAATAGCTCATTAAACCTTAGCTCTATAGGTTGGGTAAAAACAAGGTTGACACCTGTGAGGTTTTTATTGAGTAGGTCCTGGATTTGTTCAATGAGTTCCTCTTTTGTGTCAGCAGAAACCCATTTGTCCCTGTCTTTTTCGAGTATGATGTACATATCTGCTATATCCATCGGCATGGGATCAGTAGGAATATCGGCCACCCCAATTCGGGCTGTTGCTGTCTCTATTTCCGGGAAGTTGTCCAAAAGTAAGGTCTCAATTTTTTTAGAGACTTCAATAGATTCATTTAATGAACTACCTGGACGGATTAAAGCTTGCATGGCAATGTCCCCTTCATCCAGCTGCGGAATAAATTCTCCCCCCATCGCGGAAAAAACATAGCCTGCAGCCCCCAATAAAACAATAGATCCTATGATCACCGCAGCTTTGAGGCGGAGGGAAGCTTTTAAGAGCGGAAGGTAAGCACGGTGAATGCCACCAATGATTTTATCACTGACTCTTTCCAGCCAGCGTTCTAACTTGCCATACCAGTTTTTCTTGTTTTCAATCGGCTTCATAAACAATGCCGTCATCATAGGAACGTAGGTAAGGCACAAGATAATGGCACCTATCATTGCAAAACCAAAAGTATAGGCCATTGGCTTGAACATTTTGCCTTCCACTCCTGTTAGGAACAAGATGGGTGTAAACACAATAAGGATGATAACCTGGCCGAAAAATGCCGACCCCATCATAGTGCTTCCGGAATCGTAAGCGACCTCATCCATGACCGCCTGATTAAATTTGACTTTTCCGGCTTTGATCCTTTTATGGATTTCATAAACGGCACCTTCTATAATAATAACCGCCCCATCAA
The DNA here is from genome assembly GCF_031846525.1 of Autumnicola patrickiae. Lineage (NCBI taxonomy): Bacteria > Pseudomonadati > Bacteroidota > Flavobacteriia > Flavobacteriales > Flavobacteriaceae > Autumnicola > Autumnicola patrickiae. Next base: position 40,069 of record NZ_JAVRHM010000023.1, on the reverse strand, counting down.
TAATTATCCCGAAGTCAATGGCCCCCAGGCTCATTAAATTTGCCCAAACCCCAAACTGCTTCATCAGGATGAAGGCAAAGAGCAAGGACAGCGGAATGGTAGTGGCTGTAATGAGGCCCCCACGCAAACTCCCCAATAGGAATACCAATGCAAAGATTACGATTAAAGCACCTTCCAACAGGTTTTTAGTCACGGTATCGGTTGTTCTTCCAATAAGGGCGCTTTGGTCAATGATGGGCCTTATTTCAAGTCCTTCCGGCAAGGATTCTTCTACCTCCGCCATCCTTTCCTGGACCCTCTGTATTACCGCATTGGGGTTTGAGCCCCTCAGCATCATAATAATACCGCCCACAGCTTCCTCTCCATCCTGAGTAAAAGCACCATAACGCACCTGACTTCCGAAACTCACTTTTTCGGCAATATTTCCAACTGTAACAGGAATCCCGTTTTCATTGGTAACCACTATTTTCCTGATGTCATCTAAAGACTGGATCAGGCCTTCTCCCCGAATGAAGTTGGACATTCTGTTCCTTTCAATGTAGGCTCCCCCGGTATTTACATTGTTCCGGGCCAGGGCCTCGTAAACCTGGGAGATGCTTACATCCAGCGCATTTAATTTCTCAGGACTAATAGCTACTTCGTACTGTTTGATGTATCCTCCAAAGGAATTCACTTCTACAACACCTTCAAGGAGTGTCAGCTGTCTCTTAATAATCCAGTCCTGAATACTTCGGAGCTCCGTAGGAGTATACTCCTCTTCATAATCTGGTTGTGGCTGGATGGTATATTCATAAATCTGTCCCAGCCCGGTGGAAATAGGCCCCATAGTTGGGCTACCAAAGTTTTCGGGAATGGTTTCCTGCAGCTCTGTCAATTTTTCCTGAACCAGCTGCCGGGGCAAATAAGTTCCCATGTCATCTTCAAAGACGATGGTTACCACGGATAGTCCAAAGCGGGAAACAGATCGTAATTCAGTCACCCCGGGGAGATTACCCATTGCCAGTTCGACCGGATAAGTGACAAACTGTTCAATATCTTCAGTACCTAAGCTGGGAGATTGGGTAATCACCTGTACCTGGTTATTTGTAATATCAGGAACTGAACCCAGGTTCACGGTCATCATCGACCATATTCCGGCTCCTATAAGTGCCAATGTTAGCAGTCCTACTATAAACTTGTTGTTTATAGAGAATGCTATAATTTTGTTAATCATTAATAATAGAATTTAATTCAACGTAAATAGATGAGATGGCCATTAAAGAAGTCAATGGCGTAAGGATATAATTATCCTATCACAAAAGTTGAATTATACGCGGGGAGGTTGAAAAATTCCGCCTAGGGCGGCAGAAGAAAACGGAGGCTGGTAAAAAACACTTATACTTTGATCCTCTAAAGGTTCAATTACAGCTAGCTCAAAAGTATCTGAGTTAACAAACGAAAATCCATGAGAACAAACATGATGACCCTGTAAAGGGAGTTCGCCGTCATGTCCATCGTCCTGGTGTCTATTCAAATTTTTCTGATCTCCGTAGTGGTAATCCAGAAATTCAATAAAGCCAATACCAGTGTCTCCTGTTTGTTCATTATAATGTTCAATAAGATTCGGTATCTTCAGTAGTTCACAACACCAATCCATTACTGGTCCCGAAGATTGGAACAAGAAAATGATGGATAGAAAAGTGGTTGCTAATACTTTCATCTGGGCACAAAAGTAATAAAAAAAAACTTGCAATTGGATTGCAAAAGATGAACTTCAAAAAGGAGAGAGAGACTTTGCGGTTTTCTTTTGATAAATTTATATAAAATTTAGAATAGGGAAGACTTAGGAGTAGTTTTACCCGAAACAGTTGTCCCGGAAAAAAAATCAGTGGACCGGAGGTAAATGAACTGAGTCCTTTTTCGTTTTATTTAATAAGTTGCTTAAATAATAAAAAATATATAACTTAGCAGCCTTAAAAATAATTTATGAAACTCGAAATCACCTGTACACGTGCTGAAGCTAACCAAAAGCAGCTTTTAAATTGTCAGGCAACAATTGAAAATTTGGACAATGGTTTCCGGCAAATGACAAAACTCCTCTCTATTGCGGGTAATGATGTGCGTTTAAAGATTCTCTTCCTTTTAGATTTGGAGAATGAATTATGCCCCTGTGATATAGCAGACATTTTGGAAATGAGTGTACCTGCTATTTCACAACATCTTCGGAAAATGAAGGATGCCGGCTTGATTGCCTCCAGAAGGGAGGGACAAACTTTGTATTATTCGCTGGTGAAATCTGAAACCCAAATTTTGAATAATATCTTCACTTCAATTAAATCATTAAAGAAATCTGCTTAAAATGGATACATCCCAAAATAAATCCAATAAAGCCGCTTTAGGCGGGTTAGTAGCAGCTATAGCGGCATCTTTATGTTGTATTGCCCCGGTTCTTGCCCTCGTAGCAGGTACAAGTGGCATGGCGACTACCTTCTCGTGGATGGAACCTTTCCGACCTTATTTAATTGCTCTCACGGTTTTAATCCTGGGCCTGGCCTGGTATCAAAAGTTGAGATCCCGAAAAGAAGCTGAAAGCGATTGCGGATGTGCAGAAGATGAAAAACAATCTTTTTTGCAGACAAAGAAGTTTTTACTGGTTGTAACCTTATTTGCAGGGCTTATGCTGGCTTTTCCAAATTACTCCGAGGTGTTTTACAGCCAGCCCAACAAGGAAATAGTCTATGTCTCACAATCAAATATTGTCAAGGAAATTTTTGATGTACAAGGAATGACCTGCGCAGGATGTGAAGCACCTGTGGAAAATGAAGTCAACAAACTTGGGGGTATTTTATCAGTCAAGGCAAGCTATGAAAATGCCAATACGGTAGTTGAATATGACAAAACAAAAGTAGATAAGGCTGCAATTATTAAAGCCATAAGCAGGACCGGTTATAAGGTAGTAGATAAGTAACCTAAAAAAAGGGCAAGATGAAGCCAGCATGATGCTGGACGCAAAAATGGCAATATTCAGGGAAAGATTAAAAACCTGTGCTGAATTCCCTTGGTTTGTGCCAAAATATAAACACATGAAAAAGTATGATGTTTTTGTAATAGGTTCCGGAATGGCAGGAATGAATGTGGCCAATAAATGTGCTTCTAAAGGACTTAGGGTAGGAATAACAGATGAATTGCCCTATGGTGGTACCTGTGCCCTTCGTGGCTGTGACCCAAAAAAGATCATGCTCGGCCCTACTGAAGCAAAACATCTGGCTGATAATTTATACGAGAAGCAAATTTCTGAAGTACCAGCTATTTACTGGCAGGAAGCAATGAAATTCAAACAGGATTTTGTGGATGCTATGCCGCCTAAAATTGAAAAAGCTTACGAAAAAAACAAAATTAATACATTTCATGACTCAGCTAAATTTATTTCTGAAACTAAATTGAAGGTAGGAAATGAAACTATAGAAGCCGGAAAGATTATAATAGCCACGGGTGCAAAACCGAGAAAGTTGGATATCCAGGGTGAGGAGTATGTTATTAGCAGTACAGATTTTCTTAATTTCAAATCCCTCCCATCCTCTTTGCTGTTTATTGGCGGTGGGTACATCGCTTTTGAGTTTGCACATATGGCTGCCCGTTTTGGCTGTAAAGTGACCATAATTCACAGAGGGAAAAGGCCACTGGAGAATTTTGATCCTTTTATAGTAGATCAATTAACGGAAGCTACCAAAAAGTTAGGCATACAATTAATTCTGAACACCAACGTTACAGCGATTGAAGAGGCTAATGGAGCTTTTCGCGTAACCGGAAAAGGTGAAAGCGGGGAAAAGAAATGGGAGGCTGCGCAGGTGATTAATTCGGCGGGAAGGCTTCCTGCCATTTTTGATTTGAACCTGCAAAAAGCAAATATCGCCTTTAGTAAAAAAGGAGTTGAAGTGAATGAATATTTGCAAAGTACCACCAATTCAAATGTCTATGCTGCCGGGGATGCAGCAGATACAGATGGTATTCCCCTTACACCTGTTGCAGTTATGGAAGGACATATTGTAGCATCCAATATAATAAAAGGCAACACTAAAAAACCAGATTACACCGCCATTCCCACCGTGGTTTTTACGCTGCCCACAATGGCTTCGGTAGGATTATCTGAAGAAGAAGCCACTAAAAAAGGTCTAAACTTTAAGGTAAACAAGGATCGTGTTCCCCACTGGTTTACCGCCAAAAGGATCAACGAGAAAACCTATGCCTATAAGACGCTCGTCGAGAAAGAAACCGGAAAAATTTTAGGAGCACATCTCATTGGCCCACATGCCGAGGAAGTAATAAATCTATTTGCCCTGGCTATAAAAGCGGGATTTACTTCCAAAGATCTGAAAACCATGATCCTCACCTATCCTTCATCAGGTTCAGATGTTGTATATATGGTATGATTAACTAAAAATAATAGAAAAATGAATTCATTTATCACCGAATCAACAATCACTTGCCCTAATTGCGGCCACTTCAAACAAGAAGAAATGCCTACAGATGCGTGCCAGTTCTTTTATGAATGTGAGCAATGTAAAGAGGTTTTAAAACCCAAAGAAGAGGACTGCTGTGTATTCTGTTCTTATGGCTCTGTTGCTTGTCCTCCTATTCAGGAGAATAAAAGCTGCTGTTAAATTCTCTTTTAAAATTTGGTGACCACCCCGGGACATGTTGTAAATTTGAAGAAAAAAACCAAATGATACCACGGGACTTAAGTAAAGACATCAAAACCAGGCTACAGAGCATCAATGGACAAACAAATGGTCTCATAAAAATGTTGGATGAAAATAAAGATCCAGAAAAGATACTGATCCAGTTCAAAGCAGCGCAAAAAGGACTGGATAAGGCGCATTTCCTTCTTTTAGATGAAGTGTATCGTAAAGCGCTGGCGATCACAATTTCAGAAACTGTCGAAGCCTGTCCCGGTAATTGCGGTAATGAAGAGCGAATTGAATTTATTCGCAAACAATTTCCCGATTTGGAACTGAATACGCTTACGAGCAAAATGAAGGAAATTGATGAACTTAAACGAAGATTGGAATCTTATATTTCCGATAATAGATCAGAGTAAAACATTCTTCAAAAATTTGGATTTAATTTAAATACTAAAAAAATCTGTCTTTTAAAAGGCAGATTTTTTTTGGAGACCACCCCGGTTCCGCTCTTATCTTTGAACTGTTCTTTCAAAAGAGCGATAAAACCGATTGTTAATTTAAATTCAAAAAAATGAAAAGACAAATAGAAATATTTACGGCAAATTGTCCGGTATGTGATCCGGTTGTGAAAATGGTGAAAGAGTTGTCCTGCGATAGTTGCGAAATAACCACCTATAATATGGTTGACCAATGTGATGATAAATCTTGTTTAACCAAGATGCAGGAATATGGAGTTAAAAGAATCCCCGCGGTAGCGGTGGATGGCAAACTGCTCGAATGTTGTACAAACAGTGGGATCAGCAAAGAAAAGCTTATCGAAGCAGGAATAGGAAAAGCCAGCTAAGAAAGCCCTCTTACTGAAATTAAAACCTGAAACCTTTTATAATGGCAGCCATTTTGGCTGCCACTTTTGTTTTTAATTGAATTAAGATGTTAAACCTTTACTAATCCTCTTGCCTACCCCCCGGGCTGTGACCCGATCTTTGAAAAGAGGTTCGGCTCTTAATCTTTTATTTCTGATTTCCGAACGCGTCAGGAAATAACTAAAACCATTTAAATTATGAAACCATTAAGTTCAGAAATGCAAAAATGTATTGATGATTGCAACGCCTGTATTACAGCATCTCGAATTTGCCTCGACCAGCACGTTGGAGAGCAGGAAATGAAACGTTGCCTTCAGCTTTGTCTCGATTGTATTGCTTTGTGTGCGGCCTGTGTACAACTACTGGCGAGCCAGTCTCACTATTCAAGCCGTGTTTGCGGCATTTGTGCCGACTTATGTAAAGCCTGTGCAGATGAGTGCGCAAAGTTTGACAGTGAAGTTTGTCAGCAATGCGCAGAAAAATGTCGTGCCTGTGCCGAGAGTTGTAAAGAAATGGCAGCTTAAGAAAAAGTTGTAGGATTTTTTCTCAAAAGGAGCAACTAAAAAGTTGCTCCTTTTTTTAAAATAAAGGAAGCTAACATTAGGATATCACCCTATGTTGGTTTTTATGTTTGAAACTTTATAATTATGAAATGGCGGTTTATTCAAAAAGCCAAATAGATATAACAGCTTTAAAAACTATCAGTAACAATAATACCAATTAATGGACAATCCAAATCCAAAAAAAACTTTAAGCTCTATTTTCGCTCCCCTGGCCATGGCAGCAGGTTTAATATTTTTTCAGGCGTATATGATAGCGCCACTTATTCCTAAACTGGCAACTATTTTTAATGTATCAGAACAGCGGATTGGTCTTATAGTACCAGCTTATATGCTGGCTTATGGAGTTTCAGTCCTGTTTTATGGTTTCCTATCCGATAAATTTGGAAGAAAACGCATACTTCAAATATCCCTACTGGCTTTTATTGTATTAACAGCGACAACCGCCCTGGTGCAATCTGCTTCACAACTCATTCTGTTACGTTTGCTCACGGGTTTAGGGGCAAGCGGTGTGGTGCCAATGGCCCTGGCACTTGTAGGAGATATGTTCAAACCTTCGGAAAGAGGGAGGCCTCTGGGACTTTTATTTGCCGCTATGGAAGGAGGAATGGCTTTAGGTTCTACCGCCGGGATAACGTTGGAACCTTATACAGGCTGGCGTATGTTATTTTTGGCAACTGCCTTCTTGGCCGCTTTGGCATTGTGGATACAGGTAGCCCGAATGGGCTGGAAACAGCAACTTCATAAATCCGGCCAAACTTCATTAAAAAAAATGTTAGGTGGGTTTTACAGGCTACTTGCTTTTCCCCGGGGGCTAAGGACCTATTTATTCGTATTCTGGAATGGGATCTTCCATTCAGGTATTTATACCTGGTTAGGTGTATATTTTGTGCAAAAGTATGATCTGGGCCCACTAGAAATCGGTTTGGCCATTCTAGGTTATGGCTTGCCAGGGTTTTTCTTTGGTTCCCTTATAGGACGCACAGCTGATCGCCTGGGACGTTATCCTATTATCTTAATAGGTTTGGCAACAGCCGCCATAGCAACAGCCAGTCTCGCTCTGGAAATACCCGTTCTTGTGGCCGCCCTTGCAGTCACCTTGATTTCTTTGGGATACGACCTCACGCAACCTCTATTTGCAGGTATAGTAACCGAATTGGGTGGTAAAAAACAGGGTGGACAAGCAATGGGACTCAACGTTTTTGCATTGTTTACGGGCTTCGGCCTTGGGAGCTTATTATTTGGGGAATTATTGAAATTAGGATTAGATCAGGCGTTAATTATTTTTGCGGTTGTACAGGCAGTATTTACGATTGTAGCCGCAAAACTTTTGCAGACAGAAATGAAATTATCAATAAAATGATAAGCTATAACATCCATTTAGATTCTGGTAAGGCCATAACTTTTTTAAGGTGGAGCATTGGCATAATTTTCATCTGGTTTGGGATGGTTAAATTTTTTATTGGTCTGAGCCCGGCAGAAGATTTGGCTTCCTCAACCATTTGTACCCTGAGCGGCCATTTCCTTCCACAAGGAAGTTGTATGCCTATATTGGCTATTTTTGAAAGCCTTATTGGCATATCCTTGTTATTGGGGAAGTTTTTGAAATGGGCTTTAGGCTTATTTTTCCTGCATATGTTAGGAACTTTTTCAACCTTCTTCATTTTTCCCGAACAAATGTTCTCCCATTTCCCATTTGTATTAACTATGAAAGGTCAATATGTAATGAAAAATATAATCATACTGGCAGCAGTGACCAGTATTTGGGCCTCAACAAGAAAAATGGTGTCAATAAGGGATGATCCCAAAAAATAGAATGTGCTGCAAACAATTTTTTAAAGCCTATTTTAAATATAAAATTTTTAGCCTATGAGAACTACAGAAGAAGTATTAAAAGATCATCTGGAACTTTCTAAAAAGGGATCTATAGAAGAGGACCTGCATAGAAACTTTTCCAAAAATTTGATCCTTCTTACTACGCATGGTATTTATAAAGGACATGAAGGACTAAGGGAATTAAATAAAATGCTGATCAAAGATTTCCCTGAAGCGGATTTTAACTATATCAATTTTCTTTTTGAAGATGAAATAGCTTTTCTGGAATGGACTGCAAATTCAGATAATTCACAAATAGATGACGGAGCAGATTCCTACATAGTGCGCGAGGGGCTGATAATTGCCCAGACCATCCATTATACCATCCGAAGGAAGAATTGAGAAAAGAATGTTGCTGATATTTAGATAGGTTAAGCATTAGGATTTCTATAGAGAAAAAAAATAAAATTCAGTTTGCGCACCACCCCCTAACCGCCTTTATTTTTGGCATAGTTAATTTTGTAAACAAATTATAATATGATACGATTACGAAAAGAAATTTTCACGGCATTATTAACCGGAACAGTCCTCGTGTCTTCCGGGAATCCCGCAAGCGCCATGGAGCAGAAAAATGAAAATCAAATTGAATTCAAAACCCAAAAGAATATGAATAAAAAAATCCTACACTTAAAAATTAAAGGCATGCATTGTCAATCCGGCTGTGCCAATGGTATCGACGCAATGCTCAAAGAGCAAAAAGGTATTATTAAAAGTGAAACAAGCTTTGATAAAAGCTCCTCGATTATTGAATATGATCCAGAGCAGATTTCAGAAGAAAAGATAATCTCCCTTATCAAAGACCGGGGGTTTGAAGTGGAAATTGTAACCGAAAAGGGGGCTTCTGTAAACAGATAGAGATACCTGTATAAAAACAATAAAGATGTTTGCTAAAATAAAAGAAGACTTCGTAAGTATAGGATCCCTTTTTACCTCGGTTTCCACCTTACTGTGTTGCGCCCTGCCTTCGCTATTGGTTGCCCTGGGAATGGGAGCGGTGGTGGCAGGATTGGCTTCTGACCTGCCCTGGCTCATAACCATGAGCAAATATAAAGACTGGACCTTCCTGATGGCCGGGATTATGATAGGCTTTAATTTCTGGTTGTTCTACGGAAGAAAAAGAAACCAAACCTGCGAGATCGATGAAAACGGAAATGAAACCGCCTGTGATACAGCAACAAGATGGAGCAAAGCCATTCTTTGGATTTCCTTTGGCCTTTATGTCCTTGGATTGTTTGCTGCTTATTTACTGTTACCCATTCAAAAATTTTTAGGAGTTTAAATTCACAAAACATGAAAAACTATTTTTTAATTTTATTTGTAGGATTATCTATAATAAATACAGCGCAAGCCCAGGGACATGGCCCAATTTATGGATTACAAACCCCCACCCTGGCAAAAGGCGGTATAAACATGAACGCTGCCGGAATGAGCATAGGGACCGAAGACGAGGCTTCTTATATGCTTCGGTATACATTTTTCTATGGCATTACAGAAGATTTACAGGTTACCCTTACCACTCCTACTGTGATTGAGCGTCTGGAAAATGCTCCACGAACCCGTGGAAATAGTATGATGCCTTCTAATGGAGATATTGAGGCTGCTTTGTGGTATCGTTTTTTTTCAAATGCTTTTGGGGTAGGAAAGAGGTTTGAATCCACAGCAATTTTAGGTGTATCTGCCCCTACTGAGGATGTTCGCGGACAGGTGAATGTAGGAAATTCCGTCCATGGAGCTATTTCCACCGGCTATGCCTCCAGGGTTTGGTATGCGTGGTTAGGTGGCGGTTACCAATATTATTTAGAAAAGGACAACGAGCAATTAGGCGATTTACCCTATGCAAGCATGGTGATAGGTTACCGCCCCGATATTTTTATGGGGGATTATCCTAAACCCGACTGGCGGATATTTGTAGAATCACTGGCCGAATTTCCCGGAGATAATAAAGTGAACGGACAATTTTTTTCTACAGATGAACGGAGTAAAAAAGTATTGGTTGGTCCTTCCATTTTAGGACTTACCGGTCCCTGGGGAATTTCCTTCGGGGCATTGTTCCCGGTATACCGGGATTTAATACCGAATACGCCCCGTGAAAAGTATAGGGTCGCACTGAACATAAGTTATTGGTTATAACAGATATTAAAGAGAGAATTTTAAACACAAAAAAAGAGTAAAAATGAAAAGAATAGCATTAATTATCGTAGTGGCAGTGTTTGGAACCATAAGTTCCAACGCCCAAATCACCAAAGTGGATCAGGAAGTTTTTGGAATGGATTGCGCACCTTGTGCCTATGGGCTGGAACGCGGACTCAAAAAAATGGATGGCATAGAAAAGGTACGGGTAAGCTTAAATGATGGCAAAGCTTATTTAGATCTGACTGCAAACAATAATTTAAGCCTGAAACAAATTCAGGAAGAAGTGAAAGTGAATGGATTTTCCGCCAAAAATGCTGAAGTGGTTTTGGAAGGGCAACTTATAAAAGAAGACAACGCTTTAAAAATAAAAGTGAAAAATGAGGAATATTATCTCACTTCAAATACAGGGCAGAGTGTTATAAATTCGCTTCAGCCCGGAACGGTGAAAGTACGGGGAATTGTTCAGGATGAAGAAGATGGGAGTTTAACCGATAAATGGAAAATAAAGATTACGGAAATCCTTTAAAGATATACGAGGCCAGGAAAAAACGCATTACTGGGTGCGGGTATAGTTACCGCAGGAGCTCTTTTTATGGACGCCTGCGGTTTTAAAGTAACCTGAAAAAAAAGCTGTAATTCAAACTGTGGGACAAGACCTGATGTCCAACACTAAAAAAATTATTACCAAGGGTGCAGACGAAAATATTTTCAAGCCACCTACTACTTAAATGGTTGTGCTAAGAGAAATTGAAAATTCAACAGAAAATTAGGAACAAATAACTGTAACTCTCCAAAACTTCAAATAAGCGTTTAATCTTATAAGCTTATGTTAATCCTTTGACCAGCCTTTATAGATTAATTAATTTGGGATTATACTTGATCGTTTAGTAATATAAAATCTAAAGCAATGGGTATAATTAGAGTTATAGAAGTAATTGCTTCGTCAGAAAAAAGTTTGATGATGCGGCTCGAAATGCGGTAAAAGAAGCCTCTAAAAGCGTAAAAAAATATCGAATCTATGTATATTAAGGAGATGGAGGCTAATGTTACAAATAACTGAATTGTTTCTAATGGGTATATGCAGAAGTATCGTTTTACTGCAGACTGTAGAAAAATTTAAGTATAAAATACCCAAAGTAGATGATTTTTACTTTAGGTTAATTTGTATTTTCAAAAATGTGAAATGTAGAAAATGAGAGCCTTGAATATTATATTTTCTTTTGATTTTTAAAGATAGACAGCAATAGCTATTGAAGGACAGGGGTAGTAAGAATCATTTTTTCCTAACAGCCAAAGATCTATTCAAAAGGTGACTACTAACCACTTTTGCTGCTCTTTTTAGCTGAACCTATTTTTGAACTAATAAGCGTACCACCGATTTTAGCCGATTATAATTTCTGGCTGATCAGGTTCCATAATTTTTATATTGTAACCAAACGTAAAGAATGAAAGCATCCGATCTCTTTGTAAAAGCCCTAGAAAATGAAGGGGTAGAATATATTTTTGGAGTACCCGGCGAAGAAAACCTCGATTTCCTGAATTCCATTAAAGATTCGAATATTAATTTGATTATAACCCGCCACGAACAGGGAGCTGGTTTTATGGCAGCTACTTACGGCCGGCTGACTGGAAAACCTGGTGTATGCCTGTCCACCCTGGGTCCCGGTGCCACTAATTTAACCACGGCCGCTGCTTATGCACAACTTGGAGGAATGCCAATGATGATGATCACCGGGCAGAAACCAATCAAAAAATCTATGCAGGGCCTTTTTCAAATAATTGATATTGTGGAATTGTTTCGGCCTATCACAAAATATACTGATCAAATTGTCAATGGCAATAGCATTCCGTCAAAGGTTCGTGAAGTTTTTCGACTGGCCACGGAAGAACGACCAGGAGCAGTACACCTCGAACTACCTGAAGATATTGCCAAAGAAGAAACTGATACGCCGCTTTTTGAAGTAGTACGTTATCGCCGACCTGATGCACCAAAACTGGCAATTCTTGAAGCTGTGGGAATGATAGAGAAAGCTGAAATGCCGCTGCTATTGATAGGTGCAGGTGCTAACAGAAAGCGTACCTGTGAAGCTTTAAAAGCCTTGATTGATAAAACCGGCATTCCTTTTTTTAACACCCAACAGGGGAAAGGTGTAGTGGACGAACGCCACCCTAAATTTATGGGAACTGCTGCACTCTCCAGCCATGACTTTCTGCACTGTGCCATTAACCGCGCAGATTTGATTATTAACGTGGGGCATGATACTATTGAAAAACCTCCTTTTTATATGGAACATGGAGGCACCAAAGTAATTCACATCAATTTCTCTCCCGCACAAGTAGATGAAGTCTATTTTCCGCAATTAAATGTTGTTGGAGATATTGCATCTTCAGTAATTCATATTGCGAAAGAGATTAAAGATATGTCGAATTGGGATTTTTCGTATTACCAAAAAATTAAAGAGAATGTAGAAGAGCATTTGTCGAAATATGCCCGAGATCAGCGTTTTCCACTATTGCCCCAACGTATAGTACACATCGTTCGGGAGGAATTACCCGAAGACGGGATTATTACCCTTGACAACGGAATGTATAAAATTTGGTTTGCGCGAAACTATAAAGCCTACCAACAAAATACTTTGTTACTTGATAATGCGCTCGCGACTATGGGCGCGGGTTTACCTTCAGCAATAGCAACAAAATTGGTGCAACCGGATAAAAAAGTAGTTGCTATTTGTGGCGATGGCGGTTTTATGATGAACTCTCAGGAACTCGAAACTGCGGTACGGCTGAACCTTAACCTGGTTATCATTGTCCTCAATGACAATGCCTTCGGGATGATAAAATGGAAGCAGGAAGGTTTGGGATTCGACAACTTCGGGCTTGATTATCAAAATCCCGATTTTGTAAACCTCGCCGAAAGTTATGGAGCTACCGGATATCGTCCGGATTCGGATGAAAGTTTTAAAGAAATTTTTTCGAAGTGCCTCAATTCTAATGGTGTTCATTTAATTGACCTGCCAATTGATTATTCACTTAATCACAGTATTCTGAACGTATTGCTGAAAGAAAATACCTGTAAGCTTTGAAAAATTCGACAGAGAATTTAGTCCGCAAAAGCAGAATTTAAAATATAGTATATGTTAAAAATAATATCACCCTACGATCAAAAAGTTATTAAGGAAATTCGCCGGGATGGAAAAGAAGCGGCTGAAACAGCTCTTTCTACCGCTTACGATCTATTTCAAAATCGCAAAAGCTGGTTGGAGCCACATGAGCGGATAACAATCCTGTCGAAAGTCGCAGCTCTAATGGAAAATCGTCGTGATGAGCTAACGCAAACGGCGACCCGGGAAGGGGGAAAGCCACTTATTGATTCCAAAATAGAGGTATTACGTGCGATTAATGGAGTACGTTTGGCAGTGGAAAATATTGGTCATGTAAAGGGCGGGCAAATACCAATGGGGTTAACGGCTGCTTCAGAAAATCGTATGGCTTTTACAACGCGGGAACCTATAGGGGTGGTATTGGCAATAAGTGCATTCAATCATCCTCTTAATCTTATTGTCCATCAGGTAGTCACCGCAGTCGCCGTTGGATGTCCTGTTATTGTTAAGCCAGCCCAAAATACTCCGTTATCATGTCTCGCTTTTGTCGATCTTCTGGAAGAAGCCGGCTTACCTGATGGCTGGTGCCAGGCCATTATTTGCGATAATGAGGTAGCCGAATCGATGGTGATTGACAAGAGGGTAAATTTCTTTTCATTCATTGGTTCCGCTAAGGTAGGCTGGTACCTTAAATCCAAGCTCCCGCCCGGAACTCGCTGTGTATTGGAACATGGTGGGGCAGCTCCTGTTATTGTTGAAAAAGATGCAGATATGCATCAATTGATTCCCGCCCTGGTCAAAGGAGGCTTTTATCATGCCGGGCAGGTTTGTGTATCGGTGCAACGGGTGTTTGTAGAAGAAAGCATTTCCGAAGAAGTAGTCGGAAAAATGGCAGAAGATGCTAAAAAACTTATCGTCGGTGATCCTATGGACGAAAAAACAGAAGTCGGTCCACTCATTTCTCCATTTGAAGTCGATCGGGTAGAACAGTGGGTGAAAGAAGCTGTGCAAGGTGGGGCTGGATTAATTTGCGGGGGAAAACGAATTTCCGATACTTGTTATGAACCAACTGTACTGCTAAATCCACCTTTGAATGCTAAGGTATCAACTCGTGAAATTTTTGGTCCGGTGGTATGCGTTTATACCTATTCAAATAGAGATAAGGCTATTGAGATTGCCAATGACCTGGAAATGCATTTTCAGGCGGCTGTATTTACAAAGAATCTTGACATCGCCTTCGATTGCATCAACAAATTAAACGCCACCGCCGTAATGGTAAACGACCACACCGCTTTCAGAGTAGACTGGATGCCTTTTGGAGGAAGAGATGCTTCGGGCATTGGTATGGGCGGTATTAAATACGCAATGCACGAAATGACACGGGTAAAATTAATGGTATTTAAAAGCAATGTTCTTTAGACTAACAGTGGCGAATCTTTAAAAGAAGAAGAAATTCTTAAGTGTTTTCCAACAGCAGTACCCGAGGCCATGTAGCATATTTTCTCGCATTCCCTGCACAATTAGACAATAGGAAGATGCCTCCGTTCTGTCATGTTATACTTTTTGTCAGGATTTTAAAAGCATTACCGTTCCTAAACCACCATCGGCACATATACTCACCACGGCTTTTTTTCCGGCGCCTTTTTGTGCCAGTTCTTTAATAGCTTGGCTTATAATACGTGCCCCGGTCGCGGCAAAGGGGTGTCCTATAGCAATGCTTCCACCATGGGGATTGAGGTTATCCCAGGGGAATGATCCAAAATCAAAAGAAACTCCCGCCTTATCAAGATGGTCCTTATCTTCAAGTAATTGCACGTTTGCTACAACCTGAGCACCAAAAGCTTCATGGATTTCCCACAAATCGATATCCTCGTAACGAAGTTTATGTCGTGCCAATAATCTGGGTATGGCATAGGTTGTGGCCATTAACAGCCCATCTTCCTCAATATTTACAGCAGCAATTTCCCAATCGATAAGTTTTACGGCGTATGAACCTTTTGGGAACTTTTCTTTTCCTTTTTCCTTACATACCCATAATCCCGCTGCACCATCAGTAAGTAATGAAGAGTTCCCTGCGGTAAGTGTGCCATTTCCGGATTCTTTATCAAAAACGGGATTTAAAGAACTTAGTTTTTCGATACTCGTATTTTCCCTGGGTATAGTATCTCCCGTTATCCCGTTTAAAGGCGAAATGAGGTTCTCAAAAAAACCATCATTACGCCCTTTAATATAATTTTGATGGCTTTTAAGAGCTATTTCGTCCTGTGGTTTTCTTTTTATATCAAGCCGTTTGGTAGTAATCTCAGAATGTTCCCCCATACTCAAGCCTGTACTTCTATTAGAAACACTGGGAATAAACAAGCGAATATTTCCAAATTTCAAATCTTTAAGTTTCCCTATTTTTTCCTTGAAACTTTTTGCCTGAAAAAGTCTTCTTAACCAATCTGAAAAATCCTGGTTTAATCCCAACTGGATCCTACTCATACTCTCCGTTCCACCAACCAATGCAATTTGATCCTCATTTATTAGAGAAGCAGCTTCAATCGCAGCCATCATACTGGTACTACAGGCCATTATGGTTGTGAAAGCTGGAATGGTTCGATCCAGGCCGGCATCCATTATAATTTCCCTGGCCAGATTGCTATATCCTAGATTTGGGGCTACAGATCCCCAAATCAATAGGTCAGGAATCAAATTATGGAGAGCGATATTAGCTTTTACCAGGGGTACTGATAAATCAAGAACATCGTAATTTTTCAATGCTCCATCTACTTTTACGAAAGGTGTTCTCAATCCTGAAATCAACCATATAGTTTCATTAGATTTTTTCATAGATGAACTTTTTTAAATTGTGAAAAATTAAAATTAATAAAAATTAATCGTCTATTTACCCCCTTTCTTGTAAAGCAGTAAATACAAGCAGAAATTTAAAAAATATTTCCCGGATGCTGACTTTAGATGAAGTTTATCCATTGAACGATTTTTTTAAATCTTGAGTAGAAAAAATGGGTCACCGTGCTGTTTATTATGAAGTTGATGTTGCCGATGCAGTAGCGGTTGAAGAGGCAGCAGAAAGAATCGAAGAAGAACTTGGTGCAATAGATGTGTGGGTGAACAATGCGATGAACAGCGTTTTCAGTCCGATTAAAAAGATGAAGGCGGAAGAATACAAACGGGTGACCGATGTGACTTATCTGGGACAGGTGAATGGTGCGCTGTCGGCTTTGAAGCGCATGTTGCCAAGGGATAAAGGCTCCATTGTTTTTGTGGGTTCCGCTCTTACTTATAGAGGAATTCCCCTGCAGTCGGCTTATTGTGGTGCTAAACATGCGGTGGAAGGATTTTATGATTCTTTGCGTACCGAACTTTTGCACGACAAAAGCAAAGTAAAAATATCTATTGTTCAATTGCCGGCCTTAAATACCACCCAATTCGGCTTTGTTAAAAGCCGCTTACCCAATAAGCCTCAGCCCATGGGCACTATTTATCAACCGGAAGTGGCTGCAGATGCGATTTTGTTTGCCGCAGAAAATAACAGGCGTGAGATGATGGTAGGTTGGTCTACGGTTAAGGCAATTATTGGGAATAAAATTGCTCCCTGGTATGCTGATCGGGTTTTAGCAAACAGTGCTTTTAAGGGGCAGCAAACAGATGAGCGGGAAGATCCAAACCGGGAGAATAATGTGTGGGAACCAATACCCGGAGATCATGGCGCTCACGGTAATTTTGGGGAAAAAGCAAAAAATTCCAGTACGGTGTTATGGTTAAGTAAAAACAAGAAATACGTGGAAGGGACAATCCTTCTGCTTATTCTTCTGTTGGTTCTGTGGATAATTTTAGATTAATAAATAAAATTGTGCGCAAATTTTTTCCGGAAGTTCTAATCAATGGTGGTCAAAAAATATTACAATAATTGTTCATCAGGTGATAAAGCCTTGTTAAATAGGAGGAATAAACATTGTTCTAATGTAAAAATTTTTAATTTTTACGGTTCCAAGAAATCAATAATTTAATTAAAATTGTACGTGAAAAAAAATATTCTTAAGGCCCTGGAAGAAAAAACGAAACCGATAGAAGTACGTGATGAACTTCTCAACAGTAAAGCAGAAGATATGGTGAGAAGAAGAAAACTCGTATTGCTCTCCGTTCTGGGGCTGATAAATTTTAACGTGATTTCTTTATTACAGTCAGGTGTTATTAAAAAGTTACCGGATATTCCTATTCGGGTATTTGATACAAACAATATAATTACTTCAAAATTTGCCTATATCGCGGGTGTGCCTGATGCTCCTGTAAGCAATGTACTATTTGCTGCGACTATGGTCTTGTCTACTGTTGGTGGAAGTGAAAAAGCAACAAGAAAACCTGTCTTTGATATTCTTTTAGGGGCTGTAGTATTAGGCCACACTATTGGTGCAGGAATTATGCTTTATGATATGCTTTTTAGAAAGAAGAAACTCTGCATGTATTGTCTTGCTGGTGCCGGTGTAATTTTTGCATCCGCTGCTATCATTGAACCTGTGGTAAATAAGAACATTAAAAGGATATTCTAAAGATTAATGGAAATAGAGAGACTTTAAATTTGAAAAGGCAGCACAATTAACAAAGGAACATTTGTGTACAGGTGTCTCCTTTTCCAAGGGTAATATTAATAGGTGGAGGTTGTGAACTAAACATGAGACTCAATATTGCAAGGACTTTGCTAAAACCAGCAAGGAATGCATGGGAGCCTGTGAAGGTTCTTACATAAAAAACACCTTCTTTATTAAAACCGATTCAAAACCCAGTAATGCTGGGTTTTCTAATTAAACACTTTCTCTATGAGTGACTATAACAAAGGAAGTCTAAGTTTAGCCAACGCAGTGGCAATGGGAACTGGAGTAATGATAGGAGCCGGAATCTTCGCACTTCTTGGACAGGTGGCAGAATTATCAGGAGAATATTTCGCCCTATCTTTTATAGTCGGAGGCATAATTTCAGGATTTAGTGCTTATTCCTATATCAAAATGGCCGATGCATATCCTTCTGCCGGAGGTATTGCTATGTTTCTTCAGAAGGCTTATGGTAAAGGAACTATAACAGCCTTTGCTGCATTATTAATGGCTTTTTCCATGATTCTGAATGAAAGTCTCGTTGCTCGAACCTTCGGCACATACACTATGCAACTCTTCAATGGGAATGAAAATAGTTTCTGGGTTCCGGTTCTTGCTGTGGCATTATTAATTACCGCTTTTGTTGTCAATATTTTAGGTAATGAGGTTATTGGCAAAACCGCTATGACCACAGCTGCAATAAAGATTGGTGGCATTCTAATATTTGCAGTGGGAGCCTTATGGGCAGCAGAATTTAGTATTGGCTCGGCATTACCATCAGGTGGTCCTGAAAATGAAATTATAGATTACATCGCCTCACTTGCTCTTACCATACTAGCATACAAAGGATTTACCACTATAACCAACAGTGGAGGAGAAGTGAAAAATCCTCATAAAAACGTGGGGCGTGCAATTGTTTTATCACTAATAATTTGTGGAGTAGTGTATTTTATGACGGCCTGGGCGGTAGGAGCAAATCTTAGCATCCCTGAAATTGTTCAGGCAAAGGACTATTCTTTGGCAGAGGCTGCGCGTCCTTTATTCGGGAATTACGGTCTTTGGTTTACAGTGGGAATCGCCATAGTTGCAACTATTACTGGAGTTATCTTCAGTATTTTTGCTGTCTCCCGGATGACAGCAATGCTGACGAACATGAAATTGATCCCGCACTCACATTTTGGAATGCCAGGAAATGTTCAGCAACACATGCTGGTATACATCGTAGTTCTGTCTATTACTCTTACTGTCCTTTTTGATCTTTCGGGTATTGCTGCGATGGGAGCTATATTTTATCTTTTCATGGATATTATTATTCATGTAGGGGTGCTTAAACATATGAAAGAAAAGGTCAAAGCAAATCCCGCAATTGTAATTACAGCTATTGTTTTAGATTTCGTTGTATTGACAGGATTTATTTGGGTTAAGGTTCAAACGAATATTTCGGTAATAATCGTTTCTGGGGTTTTTATTGTAATAACTCTCTTTGGTGAAAAAATATTTCTGGAAGGGGCTAAAAAAGAGGGTAATGAGGGTGGTCAAAATAAACATCAAAGGGATCAACAAGGGAAATAAATCTTATATAAAGCTATCGGCAAACGTAGTGTAATAAAATGAAGGATAGATCAAAAATTAATTACGTTCTCTAAAGCTTCATCCGTATCCTTGTGAACAAAATTAGCTTGGTATTGAATAGTTGTTGTAACGGAAGAATGCCTGTATAGTTTCTGAAGCATTTGAATAGGTATTTTGTCACCAGAAATATTGCCAAAGCTATGCCGGGCAATGTGCATACTCATATTCTTATTTATTTTTAATTTTAAAGATACTTTTTTAAGATGCCTGTTCAGGTTTCTGGTTATGGTTTGAGTTCTTGTAGAGACCTTCTGGGCATTGTTTAAATCTACTTTTTCGAGGTAAGGAAAAATAAGATCATTCTTTGCTGCTATCTCTTTTCTGTAAAATTTAAATATTTCTTTCGCTTTATCAGGAATTTTTAAGGAGACTAGTTTACTATTTTTATTCATTCGGTAATACAAACGCCCATCCTTAACATCCGACCATTTTAATTGTAAAACATCGCCAACTCGTATTCCAGCAAAGTAAAAGCTTGTTAACCATACATGAAGAGCCTTTTGCTGTGCTTCGGTTACATCTTTCGTTAATTCCAGTTTCTGAATTTCTTCTGAAGTGAGGCCTATTTTTTGGGTTTCGGGAATTTTAATCTGAACTTTTCCTTTTCCAAAAGGATATCTACCTCTATCAACTATGGATTCAGATATAGCTAAGTTATAAATAGTCCGTATTAAAATAAGGTAGTTTACCACTGTTCGCGGAGAACGTTTTTTATCGTGAAGAAGATAGGCTTCAAATTTTTTCAATAAGGATACATTAAGCTCATTAAATGATAGTTGGCTTCTGCCTAAGAATTTTTTAAATTTTTTGAGTCGACCAACTTCAGTATCATATTGATGAAATTTTCCTCGGTTTTGCAAGTTTTTGAGGTGGATTTCTGCTACTGCAAAAAAATCAATTTTCTTATCTCCGGCTATTTTCTTTCTAATAGAAGAAACAGTCTGATAATCAAGGTTTGTTTCAGCTTCAATAACCTTGGTGTTTGCTTCGGATGTCTTTATCAGGATAAAATTATTAATAACGTTTGCGTTAGGATGAGATTTTCTAACGCATCTATTTTTTTCATCCCAATACTTTTCCTCTATATATTGACCAGTTCCGAGATAGGAACTTTTTCTGTCTTTAGTAATCCTAATTGCTATTGGAAAATGGCCTTCAGGATTCTTTTTTTTACGAAGTACTGCTTTAACTGTTGCCATAATAAATGCTTAAGTTTATAAAGATAAGAAAAAACAGGTACAACATAGGTACAACATTTATTGATTTTAATTGATATTTTTTAATATTGGATATAATGTTTTATGCCATAAATAATTGAAAACCAGTATATATATGTTGTATTGGATTGTTAAGGTAAAACACTCATAACCCGAAGGTCACAGGTTCGAGTCCTGTTCCCGCTACTAGCAAAGACAAGGCTTCACAGAAATGTGAAGCCTTTTTTTATTTCATATAGTACAGAATAAGTACAGAATTTGGCTTTTTTAAAAACTTTATATCTTTTACTATCAACTGAATTCATTTGATGCTATATTCTATTGATTTGCTAGAGGACCAAACAATTGCCCTACATGTTTTCTTCTGAAATATAATCGTTAGGATGGTATTCCGTTCTCATTTCTCAATTCTTCTGAGTCAAATCTGACATAAATCTTACTACAAGAGGATAATTCATTTTCATAAACCACTCAGCCCATTCCCCTAAATTCCGCAGAAAAAGCTCCATTACGGGAAATACGGGATCATTCAAAAAATCTTGGACACAACTTCAAAGCTTCCGATTTCCATTTCGCTACCCCTGCCGAAAAGGCAGGAACGCTACATTCCCAATCTCCATCTTTAAAATTAAGTCCGCTTTAAACCCTGCTAAGAATAGAATTTCGGTTTTTCATAGCCCGTTCAGCACATTCCCACTTCATTCCGCAGAAAAAGCTCCATTGCGGGGAAAGAGCTTCACTATAAAAGTCTTGGACACCATCCCCAATTTCTCCTTTCCATTTCGTTAGCGCTTCCCGCTATGCTGGGAAGCGCACTTCATTCCAATTCCAAATCGGGAATGGAGTCCGCTTAATCGGATTTCCATCCTTGCTTTTGGCCCCGCTTCCAATGTTTTTGTACTTCACATAAAGACTTTAGACGCACTTCCGCGCCGTCACTGTCCCTTCCCTTTTTTTGTAAGCAAAATACCAACATTTGGAAGTTGAACAGACTGCATAACCGGTCGTGCCTCCCTTTTATAAGTCTTTATCAATTCCAAATATTGAAAATGTATAAGCAACAAAAAAAGGTAACAGCGACGGCACTACGGGAAGTAAATCTAAAATGAACATTATGAAATCGTACAAGAACATCAGAAAGGAAGCGGGGCCAAAAAAACAAAAAAAGGAAAACGCTCAGGATACAATAAGTAAATCGCTTCAAAAAAATATAAACGGAAACTGCCTGAAAGGTTCAGGTAGTCTATTAAGTAATCTTTAATTCTTTTATTATGAGTACTATCAAAAATCACGTACAGCTAATTGGAAACGTTGGTCAGGAACCAACCATTACCAACCTCGAAAACGGTAAAAAAGTAGCCCGTTTTTCACTTGCCACCAATGAGTATTACAAAAACGACAAGGGCGAAAAAGTGCAAAATACGGAATGGCATACCGTAGTCGCCTGGGGAAAAACTGCAGAAATCATTGAGAAGTATGCAGGAAAGGGTAAGGAAATTGGAGTTAGCGGAAAATTGAAATCCCGTAGTTACGAGGATAACGATGGCATTAAGCGCTATGTTACCGAAGTGGAAGCCAACGAAATCCTTTTGTTAGGCGTAAAGAACGGCAATAATTCAATTGAGTAAATTAAAAACAAAGAGGGCGGTACGGTCGAAAGTCTCGCCCTCTTTCATTATTCACCTTTTAAATCAGATCATAATGGAAACCAAAGTTAATGAAATCGCGATAAGTTATAGTGGAAGTTTAAAAGCAAATTTGCTTCCCAAGATAACCTGTTCCCAAAGTGCTGCAGATTTAGCCTACAGCCAATGGAACAAAGATACTATTGAACTGCACGAGACTTTTAAAATAATGCTGCTCAACAATGCCAATAAGGTAAAAGGAATATATGAAACCTCTAACGGAGGAATAACAGGAACTTTAGTGGATGTCCGCATCTTATTTGCCGTACTGTTAAAGAGCTTGACAACGGCAGTTATTTTGGTCCACAATCACCCGAGCGGAACCTTGACACCGAGTGAACCCGATAAACGGCTGACCCAAAAAATTAAAAAGGCAGGGGAATTATTTGATATTAAGGTATTGGACCATTTGATCCTGATACCTGATGGAAATTATTTCAGTTTTGCAGATGAAGGAATCCTTTAAATGGAAAGCTTATGATTTATCTTAATTTTTCAGACCTGACCGAAGAAGCCCAAAACCGACTTTTGGAGAATTCCAAAAAGGATGTGGAACGAAAATTTGGGAATGATATCCGCACGTACGTAAGAGAAAATTATACCTGCTTTGAGACGATGGTAGAGGAAGAAGCATTGCGAAATTTATATTCCTATACTTTCATATTCAACATCTGATTATCTAAACTTTATAGTCCAGCACCTCCAAATTTTTGGAGGTGTTTTTCTGTTCAATTGTCTTCAGTTCAATAAAAATCATTATCTTTATTATGCTGAATTCCAGCATTTAATTTTACGTAGGGTTATCCATTTTTTGACTTTCGCTGATAACCGTACCCATCAAAAAAATACATAACAGGAAATTATTTCCCTGAAACTGGCAATTGGCTTTTGACCAAATTGTACGGAATTTTTGTTCGCCTGTGGCGAACGAAAAGGAGTAGCAAGAGGGTAACACGCGATGCGATGTTAAGCACTCCTTTTCATTTTCAAAATGCTGATATTCAGCAACTTGAAAAAATAAAAAATTCCCGACCTTTCACAATTTGCGACAAATGCCCTGTGAACGCCCATTTTTAGGGGAGGATTTGCGACAAATCGGCCAATTATGGACTCATTTATCGGCATCAGGTTCAAAAAGGAAACGGCAAAACGTTTTCAGGAATTTTCAAGGACACACTTCAAATCGCACACCGAGGCAATGGCAACAATGCTCGATTTTTTCTTCTACAACGAAATTTCCCCAAAGGAAAAATTGGGGCCTACGGGAAGGACAATCGAAGCTTCTTTAAAGAAACGTATAAATGCGGTGATTGCCATTATGAGGGATATGGAAAAGAGCCAGACCAAACCCACCGTCGCAATGTTGGAATCCCTTTTTCAAACCGAAGAACCTAAAAAGAAACCGTTGATTTTGGAAAAGAAAATTATTGAAGAGAAGAAGGAGGTACGTTTTCAGGAAAAGCAAAATAATAAGAATGAACTGTAAATTTTTGAGCTATGTACATTACCATCACACCTCAAAAATTAGGGAACAATTACTCGCAAAGTTCAGCGGATTTTGTGGGCTACCTGGAGAAGGAAAACCAGGATCTGGAACAGGGAGCCCTGCCTGCCGGCAAGGCAGGTATGGAACATTTTTACAATCAATATGATGTTGAAATATCAGCGGATGAAGTTGTAAAGGAAATTGATGGAAATGGTGCCAAACTCAAAAAGACAGAACCGAAATTCTATTCGATTACGGTCAGCCCTTCCAAATACGAACTGAACCGGTTACAGAACAACAGCGAGGATCTAAAAAGATACACCCGAGAACTGATGAAGGACTACGTGGCTTCCTTCAATCGGGAAATCAACGGAAGACCGATTAGCATCGATGATATTAAATATTACGCCAAAATAGAACACCAACGAACTTTTAAGGGAACGGACTGGCAGATTAGGGAAAACCAACCCTTTGCTACCAAAATATTGCAGCTCAAAACAGAAATCAGAAACATTAAAGAGGGGCGAGCTGAAGGCAATATCAAACTATTGCAGAATAAAATTGACCGATTGGAAAAGGAAGCTCCGCACCAACAGGACGGGAAGCGAATTGTCCAGGGGATGCCAAAGGCAGGAAATCAAAGCCATATCCATATCATCGTAAGCAGAAAGGATGCATCCAATACTTTCAGTCTTTCTCCTGGGAGCAAGCATAAGGCCTCGGAAGTCCAGATGCATGGTAAGAATGTAAAACGGGGCTTTGACCGTGATCAATTTTTTGACCGGGCAGAAAAGACCTTTGACAGGACTTTTGTCTATCAAAGAAACTTTGCCGAGACCTATAAGGCCCGAAAGGATTTCATCAAAAATCCTAAAATATATTTTGCATCGCTGATGAAATTGCCCACCAATGAAAGGGCGATTGCTTTTAAAATTATGAAGGAAAGTGGTGTTCCAATGCTACCAAGTATTCCGGTTACACAGGCACAACTGGCAATGAAAGTATTCAACCGCCTGCGCCGTGGTGTGGAAGTGGCTATTAAATCAAGTTCAATAGGTATCTAAAGGAAAAACAATGATGCAACTAACCAATCCCCTACATATACTCTTAATTATCGTTTTGACAGCTTCAGTATTTTATGGACTATATCGGATTTCCAAATATGCCTTTTTCATAAATACTGTGCTGCTTTTGGGACTGATAGCCTATTTGTATTATCCGCATAATACGATAAAAGCACTACTTTATTTAGGTTGTCCTTTATTGTTGGTCAATACGGTATTTTACGTTTTTCTGCATAAACCGGATTTAAAGCAAAATACCTCTGAAAAATATCGGGTAACTTTTAAAACAGACAAGAAAAGTTTTAAAATTGAAAACATCAAACGTGGTGCATCCATTATTGGGTCTGCCGGAAGTGGAAAAACCGAAAGCGTCGTTTACGGATTTTTAAAACATTTCCAGGAACATGATTTCTGTGGGGTTATTCACGATTATAAGGATTTTGAACTTACCGAAATGGCGTACCCGTTATTTAAAAATTCGGATATTCCTTTTCGTATAATCTCCTTTGACAAAATTATTCATAGGGTAAACCCCATTGCACCCCGGTATCTCGAAAACGAAGAAAGTGTAAATGAAATTTCCCGGGTACTTATTGAAAATCTTCTGGAACAGCGGGAATCGGGAACCACGGGAACCTCGAAATTTTTTAACGATGCAGCTGAAGGTTTGATAGGCGGATTGATTTGGAAACTGAAAACATCCTATCCTAAATTCTGCACCTTACCCCATCTAATCGCCATCTATCAATATTTGGACACAGATAGTCTCATAAAGTTTTTAGAGACCAATACCACCTCCAGAGCCATGGCAGATGCTTTCATTAGCGGCAAAGATTCCGAAAGACAGACCGCAGGAGTGAAAAGTACCCTGGCCAATGCTCTGAAACGCATAAGCACACAAAATATTTTTATGGCCCTTTCTGCAGATGAAGTGCCATTAAATATTAATAATCCGGAAAATCCTGCTGTGATTTCAGTAGTGAACAATCCTAAATTTGAGACCTCTTATTCACCTGTGATTGCCACTATAATCCACACGATTATAAAGCAAATGAGTGTGCGTAACTCAAATTCTTCCTTTCTTTTAATGGAAGAAGCACCAACCATTCGGTTGTTAAATATGCACCGCATTCCGGCGACATTAAGAAGTTATGATATAGCAACTGTTTATGTAATGCAGGACAAGATTCAGAATGATATGATGTATGGTGATAAGGCCAGTAAAGCTATTTTAAGTAACCTTTCATATCAGTTCTTTGGGAAGGTCAATGACCCGGACACCGCTAAATATTATGAACGCTTTTTTGAGATCGTCAAAAAGGAAACAACCAGTATCAACCGTGGTTACAGTCTTGATTTTGATACTCGCATTACCACCGGGGAACGGGAAATCCCAAAAATACGGGCTGATGCCTTTTTCCGATTAAGGCAGGGGGAATTTATTACCTATGCGGATGGGGAGGATAAAAAGGTACAGTTTAAGTTATCAGAAATTGAAAGGGAGCTTCCACAAGAGACAAAGATGTTTGCCAAAGCTGATTTAGAAGCTAACTTTGACAGGATCTATGGTGAAGCAAGATCTATTTTTGATTAAAAAAATAACCCAAAATTATCTAGCTTAATGAGAAGACAGTAGATTTGATGATTGTATTGTGGATAAGTGCGAAAAAATTATTACAAGGTTTTTATATTCGGTAATGATAGAATAGAGATTACATCCGCAGGTTCCTTACCGGACGGTTTAAGTAAAAGCGAATTTTTTGAAGGTTTTTCCATCCCCAGGAACAAGGAGCTTATGCGTATTTATAAAGATTTGGACCTGGTGGAGCAATTAGGTTCAGGCATTCCGAGAATATTGGAATATTATGAAACAAATAGCTTTAATTTTTCTGAGAATTTTTTAAGGATGGTTCTGCCTTCAGCAGAAGATGTCCGATTTGATACCCCGCAAGTCACCCCGCAAGTCACCCCGCAAGTCACCCCGCAAGTACAGGACCTTTTAAATGTTTTTAGGGGGGAACACAGTAGAACCGTGTTGCAAAACCACTTAAGACTTTCGGATAGGGAAAATTTTCGAATCAATTATTTAGTGCCAGCTATAGAAAATGGTTTTGTAGAGTTAACAATAGCTGATAAGCCAAAAAGCAGTAAACAGAAGTATAGACTAACTGAGAAAGGAAGAAAAGCAAAACAGGAATGAAATTTACCGAAGCACAATTGGAAGCCGTTTTTGCCACACAGTTGGAACAAGAAGGTTATAAGCATCAATTAGGAGGTAGTATATCACGAAAGGAAGATGAAGTGCTTATTGAGAGTGACCTTCGGGAATTTCTGTTAGCAAGGTATCGGAAAAACAGTATCACCAAAAATGAAGTGGAATCCATCATTCTTAAACTCAAAACTCTTCCGGCTTCAGATCTTTATGAAAGCAATAAAGAGTTTATGCGAATGCTCTCCGATGGTTTTTCTTTAAAGCGGGAAGACCGTTCCCAAAAAGATATCTGGATTTATTTAATTGATTATTCAAAAGAAAACCAGAACACCTATAAATTTGTTAATCAGCTTGAAATCACCGGAACCCAAAAACGTATTCCTGATGGGATTTTATATATTAATGGCATTCCTGTGGTTGTTTTTGAATTTAAAACTGCGATTCAGGAAAACACCACAATTCATGACGCCTATATTCAGTTGACCGTGCGTTACCAAAGGGACATACCGGAACTTTTTAAGTATAATGCATTTTGTGTGATCAGCGATGGCGTAAATTCCCTCTATTTCACCATTTAGACGCCACCATAAAGTACTGGCAGAAACAACTTCAATTACACTATCCAGACCCCAACCAATAAGGGCTGCACTTCCAGAGGTAAATCCTGCAATTAAAGAAACTACGACTTCTATAATATCATAAATAATATTATAAACCTGAATTTTCCTGGCTATTTTTAAATCCTTTTTCCGGTGCTGATTTTTCATTTCGCTGGTTTTAGAATTTTATCCTTTGTAGTCTCACAGCATTCAAAATGGCTAAGAATGCCACTCCCACGTCAG
Source organism: Autumnicola patrickiae (assembly GCF_031846525.1). NCBI lineage: Bacteria > Pseudomonadati > Bacteroidota > Flavobacteriia > Flavobacteriales > Flavobacteriaceae > Autumnicola > Autumnicola patrickiae. The sequence continues at coordinate 12,143 of NZ_JAVRHM010000023.1, read as the reverse complement.
CAAAAACTGCTTCCCATAAAGATGCTACCCCAAATGCGCCAAAAATTAGCACCAGTGCCTTTACTCCAAAGGCAAGGCCAATATTCTGCCATACAATCTGTCGCGTTTTTTTGCCGATCTTAATGGCCGTGCCGATTTTGCCCGGCTGATCTGTTTGTATCACCACATCTGCGGTCTCTATTGCTGCGTCAGAGCCTAAGGCTCCCATGGCCATTCCTACATCGGCTAAGGTGATCACCGGGGCATCATTTATACCGTCTCCTACGAATGCCACCTTTTTCCCCTGTTTCTTTAGTTCCTCGACCTTAGCCACCTTGTCCTGAGGCAGTAGTCCACCGTATGCTTTGTCGATCTTTAACTGTCGCGCTACTTTTTGAACAATAGAATCTTTATCGCCAGAGAGCATTACAATATTATCAATACCATACTCCCGAAGTTGCTTTATGGCTAACGCCGCATCTTCTTTAATTTGATCGGCAATAGTTATGTAACCTTCATATTTACCATCCATTGCTACCACAACAATCGTTTCCACTATTTCCTCTATCTCCGGGGCATAGGAGATGTTGAACTTTCGCAACAATTTCGCGTTCCCGACCAAAAGTTCTTTCCCGTCTACCGTTCCTTTTAATCCGTGTCCGGCAATTTCTTCTACGTTCTGCACTTTCAGCTGTTTGAAAGCGTTCCCGGAGTGTTCTACAACTGCCGAAGCAATAGGATGGGTGGACTTGCTCTCCAATGCCGCTGTCAGAGCCAAAAACCGGTCCTTTTCCAGACTTTGGACTTTTACCTCCTGTACTTTAAACACTCCTTCAGTGAGTGTTCCGGTTTTGTCCATTACCACGGTATCTACCTTTGTAATGAGGTCGAGAAAATTGGAGCCTTTAAAAAGAAGACCGTTGCGGGAAGCGGCGCCTATACCTCCAAAATATCCCAGGGGAATGGAGATTACCAGGGCACAGGGACAGGAGATCACCAAAAATACCAGGGCCCGGTATAGCCAATCCTCAAAAATATAAGCGTCGACAAAGAAATAGGGCAGCAACGCCAGACCTATGGCGAAGAAAACCACGATCGGAGTATAAATTTTTGCAAAGCGGGTGATGAATTTTTGGGTTTTTGCTTTCCTCCCACCTGCTTCTTCAACGAGTTTGAGAATTTTTGATAAAGCACTGTCTTCATAACCGGAAGTTACTTTTAGCTCAACCAGCTTATCTAGGTTTATCATCCCTGCAAGCACTGTCTCTCCTTTTTTCTTGGTATCAGGTTTTGATTCTCCTGTAAGGGCGGCAGTATTAAAGGAGGAGCTTTCACTAAGCATTTCTCCGTCAAGCGCTACTTTCTCCCCGGGTTTGATCTGGATGATTTCCCCAATGTTCACATTCTTCGGATTAACAATTGAAACTTGTCCATTCTTGATCAATGTAACCTCCTCGGGACGATTATCAATAAGAGCTTTTATTGAGCGACGGGATCGTGCAACCGCTGCTTCCTGAAAATGTTCTCCAATCACGTAAAACAACATTACGGCAACTCCTTCTGCATATTCTCCAATATAAAATGCCCCGAGAGTGGCAATGGTCATAAGAAAAAATTCATTGAAGATATTTCCTTTTGCGATGTTGGTCACAGCATGTTGTACAACTTTCCCGCCAACGAGAACATAAGCAACACCAAAAACAATTAAGCGCAGATATCCTTGAAACCATTCCACATCAAAAAAGTCCAGCCCAATACCAAACAGTAAAAGTATCAAGCTTACTATAGTCGGAATAAAGGAAGATCTTTCTTCCTCATTTTTACCTGCTCCATTATGCTGAGGTGGACAACAGCTATCTTCACCTTTTTCAGGTTTTGGTCCGGGTTCTTCAGCCGTTCTGGGAGAAGTAATTGTTGGATCTTGTAATTCTGCGTCTTTATAGTCCTTGTCTTTCGCCATAACTTCTTATTAAAGGTCTTTCAATAGAAAAAGCCAATCCATTAAAACTGGCATTTTCCTATCTAATAATTAATTACAGGAACGAAATTAATCTATATAGTCCTGCAACGGAAGTGCATTTTTTCCTGATGGATGTGCTTTAGAATCGCAAAGTTTAAAAATGCTTATTCCTTATTGCATTTGTCACAGGTTCCTTTGACTACCAAACTGGCGTCAGTTGCTGTAAAACCCGGCGGAAGGTTAATATGCGGAATCTTAGTTTCAGTTAAACATTGGGTTTCTTTACAAATTTCACAGTGAAAGTGAAGATGAAGATCGCTGTCGAGCTCACAATTACAGCCCGCCTCACAAAGTGCATACTTAGATACTCCACTTCCATCTTCTATGACGTGAACAATTCCGCTATTTTCAAAAGTTTTAATGGTACGGTAAATAGTTGTTCTTTCACTTTTTTCAAAAGCTATCTCTATATCAGCTAATGTTACAGCCACTTGTTTCTGTGCCAAAAACTTGAATATAAGCATTCGCATAGCAGTGGGTCTCACATGCTTCTCTTCTAAAAATTTTTCTATAGCTTTCATAGTTTAATCGTCATGACCTGTTTCCCCTTTCTTCATTTCTGCAATAAGGTAATAAGCATTGTTCCACGCCACCTTTGCATCTTCAGGTAAAGGCTGCAGTAACTTAATTTCTACCCAGCCTTCATTTTCTTCTCCTGTGATCACTTCCACCGGTTTAAACGACCATTCGGTTTCCCCGTTCTCCTCGTGCTTTTCAGCGGTGAAGATGTAGAATTTTCCTTCTTCCTCAATAATGGCCTCCTCCGGCAAAGCCGTCACCTCCGTACCGGTGCCTGTAATAATCCTGCCGTTGATATACATACCGGGAACAAGGTTTTCTGTTTCCTCCTGTATCTCTGCATGGACGTGAATAGCTTTGGGATTTTGCTCGAACTTTTTACCGACGGAATATATCTCAGCAGTATAAGATCTTCCTGGTATGGATTCCATTTGAAGTAAAACTTTTTGCCCTTCTTTAATCTTGTATACATCTTTTGCAAATACCATTAAATCGGCATGTACATGTTCGGTATTAATCACTTCGAATAGCTCGGTTTGAGGATCAACATATTGTCCTATTTTCACACTAACATCTTCAATGTTCCCCTGGATTGGACTTACCACAGGTATATTCTCATTAATATTTCCTTCTCGTATCGACGTAACATTTAGGTTTAACCGTCTTAGCTGTGACTCCAACCCCTTGACCTCTGCCTGTACCACCTGATAATCGGCCTGTGCCTGTTGAAATAATTTACCCGAACCAACTTCCTGTTCGTACAGCCTTTGCTGGCGATTAAATTCTTGTTCCAGGTTCTGCATACGACTGTAAGTTGTCATATAATCAGTCTGTAAACTTGTGAGGTTAGGGTGGGAAAGATACGCCAGGGTTTGGCCTTTTCTAACTTCATCGCCCTCAATAACTTCAATAGAAGTAACGTTGGCACCTAAAATTGCAGTTACTGTCGCCTCATATTGTGGCGGTACTTCCAGTTGCCCGGTCGCTTCCACTATCTCGGAAAGCGGACGGGTGGGCAGAGTGTCCACTTTTATGCCCAGACTATTAAACTTGAGTTCGGAGAGATGCACTTCTCCCATACCGCCTTCTTCTAGAGCCTGCTCTTCCTGAGCTGCAGTTTCCCCTTCTTCGCCTCCTCCATTATTACAAGCAACAAAAAAGCTTGTTGCAATAAATAGGGTGAACAATTTTATAAAATGTTTTTTCATTTTTTTATTCTTTAGCTATTAGTACCGATTTATTCTGAAGTGTTCATAAAATACTCAAGTTGGGAGCGGCTGTTGAGATAATTTGCTAATGCCTCCCAGGCATCAATCTCTATTCGTACAGCATCCCTTATATTTTGTAGAAAAGTGACATAATCAATTGCTCCTTCCCTATAGGCAATGATTGCTCCTTCCCGCTGTTCGACGGCTAATGGAAGCGCCTCCTCCTGATAATATCTCCAGGAGTTAAGCCATTTAAGGTATTCCTCGCGCGCTCTGGTGTAAGCTGTTTTAAGCTCCAGTTGGGTTTGTTGTAAATTTGCATCAGCTATCTCACGATTTAATCTGGCAGATTGTGTTCTCCCTAGCTCAGGTCCAAAGAACAAGGGAATACTGATGCCCACCTGATATTGATAAAAGCCCGTTTGGCCGTCAATTTTCTGCCTACCGTACTGCGCCTGAAATTTTGGAAGAAACTGCGCCCGCCTTTCCTTAAAAGTTGCATCAGCCACTTCTACTCGTTGCTCAAATACATCCAGGAGGGGATGATTGCCGAGAGGTTGTAATAATTCGGAAATGGGCTCATCAATCTCTTCGGCAGGAACGTTAGGTACCGTATAAAGAGTGTCACTGGCAAACCACAGGTTGAATCGCTGTAAGGCTTTAAGATAATCCCTGTATGCCTGCTCTTTTTGAATTTCAACCTCATTGCCCTGGTTTACGGTGGCCAAATATTCCAACCTTGAGATTGTTTCTGTTTCCAGCCTTATTTGTGCAGCCCTTTCGATATCGGTAAATGAGGAATCCAGGCTCCGCAGTGTTTCATATGCATTTTTAGCAGCATATACCGAAGCCCAGGCCCGACTTACCTCCAGTTCTACTTCAAGAATGGAAAGATCAAGGGCTTCTTCTGCCAGGGCCACTCTTTCTTTCTGCAACTTCAGGCGCGGGGCAATTCCGAAGATGTCAATATTCTGTTGCTGAACTCCAATTTGTGTATAAACCCCGAGGTCAGCATTATCCGAACCACTACTAATTTCTTCCGCACCGGTAAATAACTGGGTATTACCAAAGTCCCATGCCGTTTTCTTTAAGGCCTGCTGACTTTCTATCTCCAGGGCAGCGGCTCTTATTCTCGGAAAAACTTCAATTGCCCGCTTCTGGGCCTCTTCTAAGGTTAAGGTTTGTAGTGAATCCTGCTGCTGAACTGTCTCAGACTGCACCGGAATATTTTTCTGTAAAAAATTATTTTCCTGTGCCCCTGCACGGGTGCTAAAACCTAAAAGGCTTCCGACAGAAAGCAATGCCACCAATATTGCCGGAGCTGGTGCAAAGCCATTACTATTATTACTACTTCTTCTTCTGTTTTTCATATTTTCTATTAAAGTATAAAGCACAGGTAACACCACCAGGGTAAGGAGGGTAGCTGTGAGCATACCACCTATAACCACCGTTGCTAATGGCTGCTGCACCTCTGCTCCTGCTGATGTGGAAAATGCCATAGGCATGAACCCTAAAATATCGGTTGTAGCCGTGAGCATGATCGGCCTGATTCGTTCTTTGGTACCTATTAATATCCGATCCTTAATACTTGTTACTCCTTCTTCTTTTAATGAATTGAAGCGATTCACCAGCACAAGTCCGTTTAATACTGCAACTCCAAAGAGCACGATAAATCCTACACCTGCCGAAATACTAAAAGGCATGTCCCGAAGCCAGAGGGCAAAAATACCCCCAATGGCAGCTAATGGGATGGCCATATAGATCATGATAGATTGCGAAAAAGATTTAAGTGCAAAATAAAGTAGTACAAAAATCAGGAAGAGGGCGATAGGAACAACAATGGAGAGTCGGCTTTTTGCACTTTGAAGATTTTCAAATTCTCCACCATATTCAATGTAGTATCCCGGGGGTAAATCCAGTTCGGCATCCAGTTTTGCCTGAATGTCATTGACAACAGACTCGACATCGCGCCCCCGGGTGTTCACCCCAACATAAGTTCTTCGATAGGTGTCGTCACGTGATATCTGCATCGGTCCGGGCACATAACGTATATCGGCTATTTCATTGATAGGAATTTGAGTACCATCGTCAAGATCAATGTATAAAGTTCTTAAATCTTCAATACTTTGTCGGTGTGCTTCATCAAAGCGAACCACCAGGTCGAAACGCCTTTCTCCTTCAAAAACAACCCCGGCTACTCCGCCTGCAAATGCAGTGCTTATGTACTCATTGATTTTTTGAATATCCAGATCGTATTGAGCGAGTTTATCCCGGTTATAACGCACCGTCATTTGTGGGAGACCAGACGTTCTTTCCGCATTCACATCTCCGGCTCCGGGAACGGTTTGAATAATCTCTGCCATTTCCTGGACCTTTGTAGAAAGTACCTCTAAATCCTCCCCATAGAGCTTTACTGCAATATCTTCTCTTACCCCTTCCAGAAGTTCATTAAACCTCAGCTCTACCGGCTGAGTGAAAACAAAGTTGACACCGGTAAGGTTTTTATTGAGTAGTTCTTCGATTTGTTCAATGAGTTCCTCTTTGGTTTCAGCAGATACCCATTTGTCCCTGTCCTTATCGAGAATTAGATACATGTCTGCTATATCCATCGGCATGGGATCTGTAGGAATATCGGCCACCCCGATACGGGCTGTTACCGTTTCAATTTCAGGGAAGTTTTCCAGTAGCAAAGTTTCTATTTTTTTGGAGACTTCTATGGATTCAGTCAGCGAACTACCGGGTCTGATCAAAGCCTGCATGGCAATGTCCCCTTCATCTAACTGAGGAATAAATTCTCCCCCCATCGTGGAAAAAACATAACCTGCAGCCCCTAATAAAACAATAGATCCTATGATTACCGCTGCTCTAAGGCGAAGGGAAACTTTTAAAATCGGAAGGTAGGCACGATGGATACCACCAATGATTTTATCACTAACTTTTTCCAGCCAGCGCTCCAACTTGCCATACCAGTTTTTCTTGTTTTGAATCGGCTTCATAAATAATGCAGTCATCATAGGAACGTAGGTAAGGCACAAGATGATGGCACCTATCATTGCAAAACCAAAAGTGTAAGCCATTGGTTTGAACATTTTGCCTTCCACCCCGGTAAGGAATAAAATAGGTGCAAACACAATCAGGATAATAATTTGACCAAAAAATGCCGACCTCATCATAGTGCTTCCGGAGTCGTAAGCTACCTCGTCCATTACAGTCTGATTAAACTTGGCTTTTCCGGCTTTAATCCTTTTATGGATTTCATAAACGGCACCTTCTATGATAATAACCGCACCATCAATGATTATCCCGAAGTCGATGGCACCCAGGCTCATCAGGTTTGCCCAAACGCCAAACTGCTTCATAAGAATAAAAGCAAAAAGCAGAGAAAGAGGAATGGTGGTAGCAGTAATTAAACCTCCGCGCAAGCTACCAAGAAGAAAAACCAAAGCAAAAATTACAATTAAGGCTCCTTCCAACAGGTTTTTAGTCACAGTATCGGTTGTTCTGCCAATTAGCATACTTCTGTCAATGATGGGCCTGATTTCAAGTCCTTCCGGCAAGGATTCTTCCACCTCTGCCATCCTGTCTTTTACATTCTGTATCACTGCATTAGGATTGGAACCTTTCAGCATCATAATAATACCCCCCACAGCTTCCTCTCCATCCTGGGTAAAAGCACCATAACGCACCTGACTTCCAAAATTCACTTCTTCGGCTATATCTCCAATCGTAACAGGAGTATTATTTTCATGGGTAACCACTATTTTCCTGATGTCATCTAAGGACTGGATCAGGCCTTCTCCCCGAATGAAGTTGGACATTCTGTTCCTCTCAATGTAGGCTCCACCGGTATTTACATTATTCCGGGCCAGGGCCTCATACACCTGAGAGATACTTACATCCAGCGCGTTTAATTTTTCAGGGTTGATGGCTACTTCGTACTGCTTGATTGATCCACCAAACGAATTGACTTCCACAACCCCTTCCAGCAGGGTTAACTGCCTTTTTACAATCCAGTCCTGAATACTGCGAAGCTCAACAGGAGTATATTGCGTCTCAAAACCGGGTTGCGGCTGAATGGTATATTCATAAATCTGTCCTAGCCCGGTAGAAATTGGACCCATCGATGGGCTACCAAAGTTTTCCGGAATGGTTTCCTGCAGTTCGGTCAATTTTTCCTGAACCAGCTGTCGGGGTAAATAAGTGCCCATGTCATCTTCAAAAACGATAGTTACCACCGAGAGTCCGAAGCGGGAAATAGACCGTAATTCAGTCACCCCAGGAAGATTACCCATTGCCAGTTCGACCGGATAAGTGACAAACTGTTCAATATCTTCAGTACCTAAGCTGGGAGATTGGGTAATAACCTGCACCTGATTATTTGTAATATCAGGAACCGAACCCAGGTTTACGGTCATCATAGACCATACTCCGGCTCCAATAAGTGCCAATGTTAGCAAACCTATTATAAACTTATTGTTTATAGAGAATGCTATAATTTTGTTAATCATTAATAATAGAATTTAATTCAACATAAATAGATGAGATGGCCATTAATGAAGTCAATGGCGTAAGGATATAATTATCCTATCACAAAAGTTGAATTAAACGCGGGGTGGTTGAAAGTGAGAAAAGGCAATTTCTTTGCCGACACGCTCTCCAAACAAAGGTGTCAAAAAAGGTATTTTTGGTTCAAAAATTTCGAAGGCACTGGGAGTGCTTCTCACCAAATGGATATGACAGCAGTGACACTGGCAAAAAGGAGGACAGTCATCAGAAGTCCCCTGCTGGTCTCCCGGCTGATCCTGGTATATTTCCATACTAACGGAGACAGTATCCTGATTTTCAGACACGGCTGTATCATCACAGGGTATAAAGTTTAGCCCCAGGAAATAAACGGATAATATGACTGCGAAAAATTTCACATTGCAAAGGTATTAAAATATGAATGCACAGGAAGTGCAATTAATAGATAGATGAGCTAATGAAAGGTTACTTAACCTAAGTTTAGAAACGGTGGCAGGCTTGTACATATTAATGTTGTGTTTAAAATGGCAATTACGGGAGGGAGAAGCCTAATTTTGAAATTCCTTCAGTAATAAAGATTGCCCCATCTAAGTTTTCCATCTAACCACTTTAGCGATGGTTTTACGGAAATTTCATTATTGAGTACTTTCTTTTACATCACAGTAACGGCATTGAGAATGGAAAACAAAGGGATTTATATACCAGCCATCCAGAAAGATATTTTCTATCTCAATGGGAATTTATTCTACATCCTATCCTACTTTTTTATCCTTAATTATCAGCGACAAAAATGATTCAGCGATTTTCTTTATTTTTTCCTCCAGATAACTGATTAGTTGAATTAAAATGATGCCATTTGTAAAATAAAAAATAGTCCTACACCCTCGGATGTCAAAAATAATTAGCCGAACAAAATATTTCATGTATTTAAGTACTTGCTTAAATAATTTTTTACCTTTGTTTTATGGAAGAAAATAGTTGCATACGGAAAGAGGCCGATTTGAACCAAATCAAACGGTGTAAAGAACAAATATCAGAAGTTGAAGAGGCAGTAGGTGCCTTAACCAATAAGCTCTCTTTAGTAAGTAATAGCGTAAGATTAAAGATTCTTTATGTCCTTCAGGCAGAGGAAAGGTTATGTGTTTGTGATTTAAGTGATATTCTGAACATGACCATACCAGCAGTTTCGCAACACTTGCGAAAGTTGAAGGACAGGGATTTTGTAAAATCGGAAAAGGAAGGTCAAACAATCTTTTACTCGCTACGGGATGACCATCGGGAACTTCTTGCTCCTTTTTTTAATTTGTTGAATCGGCAACCTGAAGCCATATGAATGCTAAAAACAGTTTACTTGGAGTGGGAATTTTAACTGGTATCTCCAGTTCCCTTTGTTGCATAACTCCCTTACTTACTATAGTAGCAGGAACGGGAACCATGGCAGGTGCATTTGAATGGTTGGAGCCTTTTAGATGGCCTCTTGTCGTGATTTCCCTTTTTGCTTTGGCTGTTGCCTGGTATCTTAAGATTAAACCTGTCAAGGTTGAGGATTGCGGTTGCGACACAGAATCTCGAACATCATTCTTCCAATCCAGAACATTTTTGGGTGGAGTGACTGTTTTTGTTGCCTTGAGTTTAGCATTTCCTTACTACGCAGAAGCTTTTTATCCTTCCAATGAAAGAGAAGTTGTGTTCGTGCAGGAGAAAAACATTCAAACCATGGAATTCTTAGTGAGCGGTATGACCTGCGCAGGATGTGAGGGTCATGTAAAATCCGAAGTTAACAAGCTGAATGGTATTGTTTCCTGCAAAGTATCTTACGAAGATGGTAACACGGTTGTCGAATTCGATAATACACGTACTAATGTTCAAGAGGTAAAAACGGCTATTGCACGAACAGGATATAAAGTAACAGAAATTAGAAAACAATGAAACAATATGATGTTATAGTAATAGGTTCAGGTATGTCGGGTATGACCGTTGCGAACAAGTGTGCTTCCAAAGGATTAAAAGTAGCTATGACAGATGAGCTACCCTATGGTGGAACTTGTGCTCTTCGTGGTTGTGACCCAAAAAAGATAATTATTGGTGCTACCGAAGTGAGAGACTTCGCTCAACGTCTGGTAGGAAAGGGTATTAATACGGTTCCTCAAGTAGAATGGAAGGACATTATGGCCTTTAAACAGGAATTTGTAGATGCAATGCCTGAAAAAATTGAAAAAGGATACAAACACAACGGTATCGACACCTATCATGGTGCCGCTCGCTTCATCGGTAATGATTCAGTCCAAATTGAATCGGAAGTTTTAAAGGGAAGCAAGATTGTTATTGCAACTGGAGCGCGGCCACGCCAGCTAAAGTTTGAAGGTGGTGCCCATGCATTGACAAGTACGGATTTTTTAAACCTGAAGGAATTTCCAAAATCTATAATTTTTATAGGTGGTGGATACATTGCCTTTGAGTTTGCACATATAGCTAAGCGATGTGGAGCAGAAGTTACCATCATACATCGGGGACCTCGGCCATTGGAGAATTTTGATAAGGATATAGTTCACCATTTGTCGGAGGCCACCAGAAAACTTGGAGTAAAATTGGTGCTCGAAACGAACGTCACGAGAATCAAAAAGGACACAATAGGTTATACGGTAATTGGTGAAACAAATGGTTCCGAAACAGAGTTTACAGCTGAAGCTGTTTTCAACAGTGCGGGAAGAGTACCACATATTGATGACTTGAACTTGAAGAAGGCTTCTGTAAATTATAACAAGAAAGGAATTGAGGTCAATAAGTACTTACAAAGTACCTCCAATCCATCCATATATGCTGCTGGTGACGCTGCCGATACTGATGGGCTTCCATTAACCCCGGTAGCTGTTTATGAAGGTAATATCATTGCTTCCAACATATTAAAGGGTAAAAATAAGAAACCGGAATATCCACCTATGCCGTCAGTTGTCTTTACCCTACCACCTATGGCTTCGGTAGGTCTGACTGAAGTGGAAGCGGAGAAAGCTGGGTTAAATATCAAAGTGAACAGTAAGGCAGTTCCAGGGTGGTTCAATGCTAAACGTCTTAACGTTCAGGAATATGCTTATAAAACCATAATAGACACTGATAAAAGTACTTTGGTGGGAGCTCATCTCATTGGTCCGGGGGTAGAAGAAACGATTAACTTTTTCTCACTTGCGATGTACAAAGAGGTGCCAGTACGAGACTTAAAGAAAATGATTTATGCCTATCCGACAATGGGCTCGGATATCACATCAATGTTATAAACATACCTATGGAAACTATTTTAAAATCTGTTTTGACGTGTTCTAATTGCGGCCACTCCAAGCAAGAAGAAATGCCAACAGATGCCTGCCAGTTTTTTTATCAATGTGAGCAATGTAAAGAGGTTTTAAGGCCCAAAGAGGGTGATTGTTGTGTGTTCTGTTCATTTGGAAGTATTCCCTGTCCTCCTATTCAGGAGAATAAAAGTTGCTGTTAAATTCCCTTTTATAATTTGATTTCCACCCGGGGATATGTTTTTAAAATTAATAGTCTCCGGTAAAAAATCAAGATCGTTCCGCCAAAGGCAAAACGGCAAGAGAGAGGAAGTAAGACTAGGTTTTAATTATCTGATAAACAGATGGTTATAGCGTAAATATTTTTTACAACAGGCTAATTATCAGCAGAATTTATAATGCTTTAAAAGCAAGCTGTATAATTGAAAATACTCTTCAATGCCTCATTCATCAGGGATTTTAGCTGTTACCCAAAAAAACCCGGCTACAGAGCATTAATATAGTTCTTAAGAGGGAGAAGAATTGTCGTAGTCTTGACGGTATATTGAGGTTCGCCGAGATGCCGCTCAAAAGAGTTTCAGTATAATGAAACTAAGAATGCTTATTTCA
>NZ_JAVRHM010000022.1:0-61022 GCF_031846525.1 Autumnicola patrickiae | reverse complement strand
CGAACCTTTTACAAATTATGATGACAGTGACGCCTACAGGTTGGCAAAGGAAGAATTTGAAGAAATCCTCGGAGATTCTTTATTCGATTTAACAAAACTGAGGCAAATTAAAATAATTGCGAAAAAACTTCCTCTTAACCCCACAACTAAAGACTTGTTAGAAATCAAGAAATTCTCAGGCTGTAATTTCCTAATCAACATTAACTCTAAAATTATAAAGGATCAAATGGGTAGTTCTTCTCATAACTCTCCAAGTATTGGAACAGTTACAAAATATAATGAAGCTGAGACTAAAATTCAGATTTATGATTTAAATAGATTAGAATTGTTATCAGAAGCCACTGCCTTTGGTCAGGTAAAAGTAACTAAGAGAGCAGAAGACGACGAGAGTATTCTCGAAAATTTACTGGATTACACAACTCCCGGAGAAAAGCTCGCTTTAAAAACAATTAAAAAGCTAATCCGGAAATATGACAAATATCGGCAGGAATAGAAAGAACCTGTTACAGCACTATAGGTACAGAAAACAATCATTAAACTCTACAACTTCTCCAATTTCACATCTTCCCCATCAAAAACAGCATACGTATAATACTTAAGCCAGTCGCCGGTGTTGATGTAAGTCGAGTTCTTGTTTAACTCAAATTCTAGTGGCAAGTGCCGGTGCCCGAACAGAAAATAGTCATAGTGCTTCTTTTCCAGTTTTCGCCTGCAGTACTGAATAAGCCACTCTTTGTCTTCTCCCAGAAATCCCTGGTCTTCTTCTCCTGAAATCGCTTTGTTTTTAATAGAAAAATACTGCGCCAGGGGAACACCAAGATCTGGGTGGAGCCAGCGATAAAGCCATTGCGAAAACGGGTTGGTAAAAACCTTCTTCATCCGTTTATAACCGTGATCCCCGGGACCTAGTCCGTCGCCATGTCCAACAAAGAATTTCTTGTTGTTGAATTCAAATTCTTTTGGTTTATGAAAAACCGGGATATTCAGTTCTTCTTCAAAATAATTGTTCATCCACAAGTCGTGGTTTCCAACGAAAAAATAAACGGGAATTCCGCTATCCTTAATTTCGGCGAGTTTGCCAAGAGTACGTACAAATCCTCTGGGGACAACATGCTTATATTCAAACCAAAAATCAAAGAGATCCCCGAGCAGGAAAATAGCAGCAGCATCCTCTTTAATTTCATCGAGCCACTGTACAAATTTCTTTTCTCGTAGCCTGCTTTCTTTTTGAGTTGGCGCACCAAGATGATTGTCACTGGAAAAATAAACTTTTTTGCCTTCAGGAATAGTCATAAAATCAATTCTGGCTGTAAAGATAATATTTTAAGTAAAAGACATCACAGGTTTCCAAAACTGTGAGGTCTGGGTGAATCTCAATGGGAGAAAGGAATTATTTATTGTTCTTCAAAATATCTAAGAGTTGTTTTGGATCCTGCCGGTTATCCCAAAAGGAAGTGATGATTATTTCATTTTTAAAAGCCTTATAATAAATGCTGAAATTTCCCAAAGATGCTACTCTTACGTTTTTAAAGTTAGTTTGCTTGTAAAGGAAAGGATTTTCGGCAATCTGCTTTGTCCTGTTCGTTACCAGATGAAATAGTTTTCTTGAATAGACATTAGATTTATTTCGTTTAACCCAATATTCCAAAACACCAACCAACTGAATATCTGCGGTTCTGGTCCAAATTATTTTTCGCCCAGCCATTCAAGATTTCGTTTGCTCATTTCCTCTTGAGAAATCAGCCTTCCGTTTTGAATATCATCTTCAGCCATTTGCAAAATTTCTTTTTGTTCTTCTGTTAATGAAACAACATCTGCTTCGGAATTGCCTGAAGTAATAATCTCGTCCAGTGTAACCAGAATTTCTTTATTCTGGATAGAAAGAATTTTATTAATTAACCCATTTCTTATTTCATCTACTGTGGCCATCTTCTCTTAGTTTTTACAAAGATCCAAAAAAAGAGGAGATTTGTAAGCATCTAAAAAATAGATTTTTAGAATGAAAATGAACTCGGCCCTCCCATTCTGGATCTTCTGCCGAAGATTAGCTCAGCTTCCCTTTTTAAAGGGAAGGAACTGTTACGTGAGTTTTTTTAGTTCCCCTCCTTTAAAGGAGGGGTGGCCGTAGGCCGGGGTGGTTGCGCAAGGGATAGCAGCGGTTAGCTCCCGGTGCACTTTTTTGTGCGGCGGGACTAAAAGCGAATAGCCCGACCCATTAGGGTTGCGCCCTACTCATTATCACTCGCATACCATTCGGCAAACGAAGTTTCTGTTTCCTGAAGTTTTAAAGAATGTAAATGAATATGGGACGGCAGATGTTTCTGAATTTTTGAAGCAAAATCGATAACCATATTTTCGCTGGTGGGTTGATAATCCACCAAAATCACGTGATGGTCGCGTTTCTGAAGTTCTTTTGCCAGCTCAAGATGCGGGGTATTTTTATTGAAAACCGTGGCGTGGTCAAATTGATCTACAATTTCTGACTTTACGATCTTCTTGAGATCCCCAAAATCGATTACCATCCCAAATTTTACGTGATCGGGATCTGTAATAGGTTCACCCAAAACCGTAACGCTTAGTTTATAACTATGGCCGTGAACATTTCTGCATTTGCCGTCGTAGCCGTAAAGGGCATGGCCGGTTTCAAAAGAAAATTGCTTGGTAATCCTTATCTTGCTCATGGCATCTCGATTTTGCTGCAAAGATAAAAGATTTTCGACGCATATATTTTTTAAGCAGGCAATCATTTTCTATTTTATATTTACAAAATTTTTTCACTATGGAAGCAGCATCCGAAGAGTTATACGAACAATTGGAGTTTCGGGAGAACCCTCTTTATGAGAAGATTATATCCGATCTTCTGGAGAACCAGTATTCGGTTATCGATTCGTTTTTTGATGAAGACGAAGTGGAGGCGCTGCGCAATTCCCTTCTGAATAAATATACCGAAGACAACTTTAAAAAGGCTGCTATTGGAAACAGAACCAATGAAGTTATTGCGAAATCTGTTCGGGGGGATTTTATTATGTGGATTAATGAAGCTGAAGCTGGCGATGCAGAAAAGCTGTTTTTCAATAAAATCAATGCTCTTGTAGATTACCTGAATAAAACCTGTTTCCTAGGAATCCTTACAAAGGAATTTCATTATGCGCTTTATCCTGAAGAAACTTTTTATAAGCGGCACCTGGATACATTTCAGAATGATGGGCGCAGGAAACTTTCTATGGTTTGTTACCTTAACCAGGAAGACTGGAGGCCTGAAAATGGTGGCGAACTCGTGATCTATAAAGATGAAAATGGAGTTGAAACATCAAAAAGCATCTTTCCATTTCCGGGGCGTATGGTAATTTTCGAAAGTCAGGTGCTGGAGCATGAAGTGAAACCTGTAAAGCAGGAACGGCTGAGTATCACGGGTTGGTTAAAAACCCGCTAATTATTTTCTGAATTTTTTGTAGAGCACGACCACTACCAGTAGAATGGCTAGTAAGAGCCAGAATCCATAACCACTGAGAAAGCTGAGGATTTCCCAGGCTTCTCCATCAGGTGTTTCCTGTTGCATTATTTTTCGTGTCTTTTGCGCCAGCTATAACGCGCGTATAGGAATATGGCAATAAGAAAAATTATCGCAATCAGGTAAAGCCAGTTCCCTGCAATAAATTCCCATAACGTGTAGCCCCACATCTGGTCTTCAGATGGGTCACGGTCCTGCGGTAAGTGTTGTTGTAATGCCATAGAAAAGTTCAAACTTATCTGAAAAGGTAGGATGTTTATTTTGAATATCCGCTGGCAGTAAGAAAATTTTAGGGTTTCGATTTTACTGGTTCAGCTAATTTTTGAAGATTTTTTCGCCTGATTCTTCTTATTAGAAACAGCACTCCGAGTAGCAACAGAAAGGCCACTCCCACAATTAAAAGCCAATGCTCACCTATAAAAAATCCTATTTTGAATCCCAATTCATGCCCTTTTTGATAGGCAGGATCATTTTCGAAATTAATGTAGTTCAAATACATAGGATCTTCTTTTGAAATTCTTAATTTTTTTCTTCGGCCTCTACTTCTTGAATTTTGATAAAGCTTCCCTTGTAAATTCTGAAAGAACTAATTTTCCTGAAACTTCGGCTCTCTCCTCCAGTAATGTATCCCAGTCGGTAGTATTTTTCCACAGAATACGTTTCATTTCAAATAAAGCCTGCGGATTGTAAGAAGCTAACTTTTCGGAAAATAGCTCTATCTCCTTATCCAGGTCTTTTATAGATTCAAAAACCTTTGCGTACAATCCTTTTTCCTTTGCCCAATAGGCATTTTTCCACTCATGTGCATCCAGCGTTAACTCGCCCAAAGCGGCAACTCCCATTTTTCTTTCTACGGCCGGGGCAATCACAAACGGACCTATACCTATGCTCAGTTCCGAAAGTTTTATTGCCGCGGCCTCTGTGGCCATGGCATAGTCGCAGGCTGCAACGAGACCGAGTCCGCCGCCAACAGTTTTTCCCTGCACGCGCGCTATAATGAGCTTTTTGCATTTTCTCATGGCATTGATAACGTTTGCAAAACCAGAAAAGAATTCCTTTCCAGATTCCCGGTTCTCAATTTCCATAAGCTCATCAAAAGAAGCACCTGCACAAAAAGCTTTTTCGCCTTCAGATTTGAGGATGATGAGGTTTACGGCATCATCTTCAGAAAGTCGGTTAATTTCTTTTTCCAGCCTTTTCAGTAGTTCAGATGGGAAAGAGTTACTTGCAGGATGTCCAAACTCCAGGGTGGCAATTTTATTTTCAACGTTGGTGTATAAGCTTCCGTTTTCGCGTGTGGTTGTCATTTTTTCCTTCGGTTTTACTCAAATTTATGAATTTATTTTAGTTCGGGGTTTAATAGTTCTGAGTTCGTTGAGGTTTTTACTTCTGCAGGTCGATAATTGCCATTTTTGGAGCATAACATTGTTAACTCACAACTCAGTTTAAACTTCTTTTTCCAAATATTTCCTTCGGAATTGGATAACCAGTGCGCTGCTCCTAATTAGCATCCATACGAAAAAAGCCATCCAGATCGCGTGCAACTCTAGTCCGAAATAGTCCGAAATAAGCAGGGTGGGAGTAAATCCAAGGAAAGTGGCAACTAAAAGAACATTACGAAGATATTTTGCTTCACCCAGGCCTTTAAAAATTCCGTCGAACATAAAAGCAATGGCGTTTATGGGCTGCATCAATAAAACGATCCAGAAAACCGAAGAAAATAAGGCAAGTACAGTGGTTTCTTTGTTAAATAATAAACCTATTTCGTCGTAAAAAATTCCGCAGATGCCCATTAAAATCAGCGCAATTATAACGGCATAGAGACTAATTTTTTTGCTCAATTCCCATAAGTTTTTATAATCCCTGGCTCCCAGTAAACGTCCTCCAATGGCATTTCCGGCGTTGGCGTAACCATCAATAAAAAAACTGAAAAACAACCAGATATTCATCAAAATACTCTGTGCCGCAATATAGTTTTTGCCATAATCTGTAGCATAGGCGTTGGCAAGATAAATTGCGAAATTTAGGGCAGCAGTGCGTACAAAAAGATTGGCCGACATTAGTAAAAGCGGGCGCATTTGCGGATTAATATTGAAACTCAGCTTGAAATGAAACGGTGTTTTCTTAAAGAAAAACCAGAGCGCCATAACCAGCATTGTAGCCTGAGCGGCCAGGCTGGCAAAAGCAGCGCCTTCCAGGTGCATGGCGGGAATATAATCTTTAACTCCGTACACCAACAAATAATCCAGAGCCACGTTCACCACGGCACCGGTAAGGCTGCATTTCATTGCCCACAGCGTATTTTGCAGCCCTCTAAAAACACCAAATATCGCAAAAGTAACCAACGTTAAAGGATAACCCAGTGCCCTAATCTGGTAATAATTCTCTGAATACTGTAAAAGGAGGCCGTCTGCATTATAGGCACTAAAAATTGCTTCAGCAAAGAATGCGGTAACAGCATAAATAACTAAACTGAAAAGGAAATTAAAGCCAATAGCCTGTGGAATAAGCGTTTTCACGGCGTGCAGCCTGTTGGCACCAAGATGCTGGGAAACTATTGCAGAAATTGCCGTTTTCGTCTGTGCCACAATCCAAATTATAGCAGAAAGAAAAGAACCTACAATTCCCGCTGCGGCCAGGGCTTCTACAGAATTTTCTTCAACATTGCCAATAACCGCGATATCTGTAAGCGAAATAAGCGGCTCTGCAATTCCGGCTATAATTGCCGGAATTGCAATTTTGTTGATGTTCCTAAAACTTACCGATGTCGCCACTGTGAAAAAATTAAGCTGCAAAGATAAATATCTGCTACTGTTTTAGGCTTACTTTTTAAAACTAAGGCCGATAATTGCCATTTTAAAGCACCAGCTCATAACAGTAAAAAGGAGCATCACTTTGCTTCGGAAAATAAATGTCTCCCAGCCTTTTGTAGCCGCGGGATTCGTAAAATTTATGATTTCTCTTGTTTAAGCTGAAGGTATCCAGCCTCACCGATTCATAATTATGCTTCCGGGCATGATTTTCAGCAAAATCCATAAGTTCTTTGCCCGTTCCTGAGCCCCAATTAGCAGGATTATCGCCAGACGGTGGATATAAAGGTTGTTATCATTATTTGTAAGCCATTTAACAGGAAGATATTCTTCGTCCATTAAATTGGTCAAAACAATGATGCCTTCAATTTGGCAATTTTCGACCTTTATGTATAATTCCTGCTTTTCAATATCTTCTAAAAGTCGCTCCCTGGAAGGATAATGCTCATTCCATTGATAAATTTCTTTTTGTTGCATGGCCACAGCGCAGGATTCGGTAAGCTTTTTTATCTGCTTAAGATCTTTTTTCTCAGCAAGTGTGATCATCTAAAATTCAGGAAATAAAAGATTTAGTTATTTAAAGAAAATTATTACATTTGCCCCTGCAACGGGGGATTAGCTCAGCTGGCTAGAGCGTTTGGCTGGCAGCCAAAAGGTCATCGGTTCGACTCCGATATTCTCCACAAAAACCACTGCATTTGCAGTGGTTTTTTGCTTTTATACCCTTATTTAATCGCCGTAAGCGTCTATTAAATCCTGATCGTCTGTTTCCATAAATTCCAAAGTATTATCGAGAACATACTTAAAATTCTTGGAAAAATCTTCCTCGTCCCATGGATGTTTCATTCCAAAAACATGATCTGCATTTTCTACCAGTAACAATTTTGAGGTTGGGCTCCATTCAAAAAGATTCCCGGCATCTGCTATAGAAACACTGGTGTCACTACTACCGTGGACAATAAGATGCGGAATTTCCAGTTTTTTTGCAGCCTTCTGAATATTCAGCCGCTCTTCATTTTCTTTAAAATTCGTGTAAAACTGAAAATGATGCGGGAGCTGCTGCTTGGTCCTGGTATTGGTAATGTATTGAACTCCTTTTTTCTTCCAGGCTTCCAGCTCTTTCTCTTTTGGAAATCTGGAGCCAAAATCACTTACTGATGCAAAGGTGATAAGATTGGTGATCCTTTTTTCTTCCGCAGCTTTTATAATAGTTATTCCGCCGCCTCTGGAGTGTCCTATTAAATTTATATCTGTAACGTCCAGGTGTTCCAAATATTTAAAATCTGGAAGTAACAGGTAGTCTATTACAGATTGTAGATCGTCCAGCTCTTTGGTATAGTTATTATCTCCAAAAGCTTCAATATTTAGAAATTCCGTTGGATTATCTGGTGTAGTTCCGTTATGGGAAAAGTTAAATTTCACAAAAAAGTAGCCTTTACGGGCAAACCATTCTGCCATTAAATTCCAGCTACCCCAGTCCTTAAAGCCCTTGTAGCCGTGACAAAAAATTACAACTGGTTTTGGTTTCTTTTCAGAATCAAAGAATAAATCGGCAACTATAGGTTTGCCGTGTTTACCTTCTATAATCAGATTTTTTTTAATCTCCATTTTTTCTTTTTTGGCAGAAGTTTCGCCTTAAAAACTTCCGTAAGATTTTTTTATTTCTTTTTCAGTGAAAGGTACTTCAGGATTACAGATTTCCACAATTAATTTATTCAATTCTATCTTAAAAGATTCCAGAATATCTTCATTTATTTCATATTTTTTAGCACTTCGCTGATTGGGAGTATCTTTTTTGCAAAATTTCAGAAATCCTCCCTTCAGGTTTTTAAAGGAAATTATCCCGGCTTCCACAGGCTGTGCTAACCTTTTGGTTTCGTTTATCATTGTCGCATAAGTCAATACCTGGAAACTTTTACTGTATTTATCATAATCTGTAGCGATGGCTTCCCAGTCTGAAATCTCAATTTTATTCTGTTCTACTTTTCCGGTTTTATAGTCGATAATCCTGGTAATTCCGTTGGTTTTTTCCACTCTGTCCACTTTTCCACGGATAAAAATAGGAAAGTTTAGTTCGGAAATTTTCAGAGGAGCTTTCAGGTTCTTTTCAATCTGAAGGATTTCGATTTCATCTCCTCTTTTTAATCGTGTTTGCTCATATTTCAGGAAGTTGAGAAGATAGCGTTTTGCCACCTCGAAAATGAGCAAATTTTGTCCCCTGTCCATTGGCGCGCGGGTATATGATTTCTCAAACTGAAGTTTAATTTCCTTATCGACCCTTTTTAGAAATTTCTGAATAATTTCTTCGGAAATAAGCTGATTTGCATAAGGTTCGTAAAACTCCTGAAGTGTATCGTGTACCACGGTTCCCAGCGTATTGTATGCCACAGTTTCTTCTACTTCTTCCTGCTCTCTAATGCCGAGAACATACTGGTGGTAAAAATCCAGCGGATTCCTGATATAAGTAGTTAATGCTGAAGGTGAAAAACCCGAAGCCGCTAAAGATTTTATTCGCTCTATTATTTCCGGGGTTTTCTGTATTTCCTGAAGCTGCTTTGGATTTGCACTTACTTTGGGCGCAATGGATTTTTTAAGTATTTGATGTTTGGGCTGTTTTTCTATTTCCAGCTGCGTCAAAAAACGGCTCTTTTCACCGGCATTTAATCCGCTGCTTTCAGTGTTGTATAGCAGCGTCACCTTTTTTGCCCTCTGCAGTAATCTGTAGAAGTGATAGGTGTAAACTGCGTCTTTTTCTCTGTAAGTCGGCAGTTTATAAGCTTTTTTAAGATCGTACGGAATAAATGAATTACTGGATTTCCCTGAAGGTAGCACCCCTTCATTCACCGAGGTAATAATTACATTTTCAAAATCCAGGGCACGGGATTCCAGCATTCCCATTAATTGGAGTCCGTTAAACGGTCGCCCCTGGAAATCCAGGCTTTGGGTACTCATTATTTCCCTAAAGAAGCCGTGTAACGACTTAATAGTTTTTATGTGAGGATACAACTCATTCAGGTTTTCCAGCTTGTTAAAAAGTACGTGAAACTGGCAAAGGAATTCCAGCCCCAGGTTGTTTTCTGTTGATTTGAGGTGTGCTTTTATTTCAAAAATAATATCCTGTAAATTTTGCAGCGCCAGTTTTGGAGCATCCTGCCAATCTGTAAAGCAATAAGTAATGAGGTATTGAAGATCTTCAGGGAAAAAGGAAATTAGTTTTTCGGGCTTAAGATAAACTATATTTTCTTTACTGATCTTTGCGGTTGCCTTTGCTGCATGCGGATTCAGAATAGGAGCAATGGCAGGATGATTAATTATGGAAATTACATCCTTATAATAATACTCTTTTTCCTTATTTAAATGAATATGAAAGAGCTTTTCAAAAAAGGAAGTTATAGGAGCATTTTTGAGGGGAAAACCCATTGTAATATTAAGTGCAGCAATGTGGGGAGGCAGGCTGTTTAAAACCGGGAGTAATAAATCTTCTTCTCCCAGTACAACCGCTGTTTTTTCCAGTTCAGACTGGTCCATAGTTGCCAAAATTTCACCTAAATATTTTGCCTGCCCTATATTTTTGGGAACACCTGCAATTTCAATATTCTTTTCTCCGGCGTATTCTTCAGTTGTTAAAGGAATTGAGTGGTTTTGGTAATAAGGCCATTTTTCCATGTATTCTCTTATAAAGAGAGAGGCACCGTGCTCCCGGTCCTGGAGAAAAATTTCATCCATATCCCAAAAAACTTCTGCAGTAGTATTTTCCAGCATATATTGGAATATTTTTTCTTCCGCAGCATTTAGCGCATTAAATCCAATAAAAACATGCTTTTGTAAATTTTCCTGGATATACTCCGGAATCTTTTCTGCTGCTTGCCTGTATATCAAACCTTGATATCCCTGCTTTTTAGAGCGAAATTTATCTGAAAGTTTCTCATAGAATTCTGGTAATTTGTGCCAGAATTTTAAATAGTTTTCAATTAAATCTGTCTTCTCTTCTTGCAGAAACCAGTGTTTTTGGTCCTGAATTTCTGAAAGGTAATTAAAGAAGGCACGATGATCAATGAGGTAACGGTCCACTTCATTAAAATCATGGATAAGCGTTTGTGCCCAATTCATGAACGTATCGAAATCTTCCTGCTCGTCTTTTGGGGTACAACTCTGGTACACCTCGAAAAACTCAAATAGCGAAATGGTATTGTCTACAGTTTTTAAACCTGAGACTTCTTCAGTAAATTCCTCAATACTAAAAATATTGGGAGCGAACATGCTATTATTACTAAGCTTAGAAAGTTCGTTAATCAGGTAAGCGCCGGCCCTTTTACTGGGAAGAATAAATGTAATTTCTGAAATGTTTTCTTCGGAAGTAAGAATGTGTTGAAGTACGCGGCTTATAAATGATCTCATGCTATAAAAATAAAAAACGCCCCGACGAATCGGAGCGTTTTTATTAAAGAAATTTAATTCTTTATGTAATCTATTTCTTTTTTAGTCTCTTACTTCTTTATTTTCGTCAAGAGAAATTTCAACCCTTCTGTTTTCCTGTCTTCCAGAAGCAGTACTGTTAGAAGCGATTGGTTGACTTTCACCGTAACCTTCAGAAGTTAATCTGCTTTCCGGAATACCTTCGCTAACTAAATAATCTTTTACAGATTGAGCACGTTCTTTAGAAAGTTCCAGGTTATACTGGTCGCTTCCTGAACTGTCTGTATGACCTTCAATATGGAATATCGTATTTGGATACTCTTCCATTATATCAGCAATCTGATTTAATGCTTCTTCAGATTCTGAACGGATTGTCGCTTTATTAAGGTCGAACAATACAGTATTTGAATACTCATTCAATTCTGAAACAACTTCAGCAGTTGGTTCTGGACATCCATTGTTTGCAGCAGTACCGGCAACATCTGGACATTCATCGTCTTTATCTAATACTCCATCGCCATCAGCATCTTCGTAAGGACATCCATTGTTTTCAGCAGGACCAGCTTCATTAGGACAGTCATCTTCATTATCGGCAACACCGTCACCGTCAGCATCTGGACAACCATTCATTTCAGCAGTACCAGCTTCGTTTGGACACTCATCCTGTGGGTCTGGAACACCGTCACCATCAGTATCAGGACATCCGTTAAACTGAGCTAATCCAGCTTCATTTGGACATTCGTCCATACGGTCTTCTATACCATCACCGTCTGAATCTGGACAACCATTAAATTCTGGTAATCCAGGAGTTTCAGGACATTCATCATCCTTGTCGTAAACACCGTCACCATCAGAATCAACACCACCGAAGATAAATTTAATACCGGCAGCATGTTGGAAATGTGATGCAGTTTCAGTTTCAAAAGAATGCTTGTAGTTAGATTCAACAGTTAAAGCAACGTTGTCTGAAAACCAGAAATTGAATCCAAGTTTACCGTTTAAAGTTACACCGTCAAAATTTGCAAGATCGTCGCCATCTGAATCACCAATCCAGGTGTATCCACCACCAACACCAATTACAGGATCAAACCAACCGTCATTAAGCAAAGCTCTCAGGCTATAATTAGCAGTTAAGTCTGTTGAATAATAAGAAAGATCACTTACAGATCTATCTCCAAAATTCTCAATTTGATTTATTGACCCGGCGAACTCAGCTACAAAGCCAGCACCAATATAACGTCCTACTGATAATCTTGATACAGAAGGTAAAATGTTCCAGTGGTCTCCTGTGTTAAAATAATCGTTGAACCACTCACCTTGGGGTGCATCCTGTCCAGTCGGATAAAAATCTACAGCATTCGTTTGAATACCTATAGACCAGGGATTGTTGGCATCCTGAGCATTTACCGAAGTAAGGCCAAGAACCAACATCGAAGCTAATAGGATTTTGCTAAAATGTTTCATATTCAATTGTTTAGTTTTACATGTTATTGAAACAAAAGTATACGCTTCATGAACATTAACAAAGAAAGAAATAATAAAGTTTTCTTAATTAGCCCTTGAATAATGCCGGTTTCCTGAGGTTTTCTTCCCAAAAAACAGCCAATTTTTAATCCGTTGTTTTAGGGTTTCAGGATTAAATCACCTCCAGCTCTTTCCCAACTTCAATAAAAGCTTTAACAGCTTTGTCCAGGTGCTCCTTTGTGTGAGCTGCGGAAAGTTGAACCCTTATTCTTGCCTGTTCTTTGGGTACTACCGGATAAAAGAAGCCAATTACATAAATGTCTTTTTCTAAAAGTTTGTCTGCCATTTTTTGAGATAGTTTGGCATCATATAGCATTACCGGAACTATTGCAGCCTCCCCGTCTATAATATCAAATCCTGCATCTTTTATTCCTTTCTTAAAATATGCGGTGTTTTCTTTTAATCTACTACGTAGGGAATCATCCCTTTCCAACATTTCGAAAACTTTAATAGAAGCTCCTACAATAGCCGGGGCGAGGGAATTTGAGAAAAGA
Organism: Autumnicola patrickiae; assembly: GCF_031846525.1. Classification (NCBI taxonomy): domain Bacteria; kingdom Pseudomonadati; phylum Bacteroidota; class Flavobacteriia; order Flavobacteriales; family Flavobacteriaceae; genus Autumnicola; species Autumnicola patrickiae. The sequence continues at coordinate 48,267 of NZ_JAVRHM010000022.1, read as the reverse complement.
TAAGGTCTTGAACGTTGTCTAAGGAGTTCTACAATTTCTTTTTTGGCAGTGGTATACCCGCCCATAGCACCTCCAAGAGCCTTTCCAAGGGTGCCGGTGATAATATCAACCCTGTTGAGCACATTTTTTTCTTCTAAGGTTCCTATTCCCATATCACCAATAAAACCAGTGGCGTGACAGTCGTCTATCATTACCAATGCATCGTATTTATCGGCTAAGTCACAAATTTTGTCGAGAGGGGCTACCAGGCCATCCATAGAAAAAACTCCGTCTGTTACTATAATTTTAAACCTCGCTCCGTTTTCATTAGCTGCTTTCAATTGTTTCTCAAGATCTGCCATGTCACTGTTCTGGTAACGATACCTTGCGGCTTTACATAAACGTACCCCGTCAATAATGGAAGCATGATTAAGGGAGTCTGAAATTATCGCATCTTCTTTTGTAAGCAGTGGTTCAAAAATTCCGCCATTGGCATCAAAGGCCGCAGCATAAAGAATCGTGTCTTCAGTACCATAAAAATCGGCGATTTTCTGCTCAAGTTCTTTATGGATATCCTGAGTTCCGCAAATAAAACGTACACTGGACATTCCAAAGCCATGCGTGTCCATAGTGTCTTTGGCAGCCTGGATCACTTCGGGATGTGAAGACAGTCCAAGATAATTATTTGCACAAAAATTAATTACTTCCTGGCCGGTAGAAATTTTTATAACGGCATCTTGCGGTGTGGTAATGATGCGCTCCTTCTTATAAAGTCCCGCCTCTTTTATATCTTTAATTTCTTTTTCTAAATAATCTTTTATTTTTCCGTACATAATCTTCTTTTTTACAAAATTAAACTTCTTTTATACAAACATTGGGGAAACATCCTCGTTAACATAAACCAGGATTTTTTTCTCAATTTCATAGCCCATCCCATGAAGAACTTCAGCATAATTGTTAATCTGGTTCTTATGCGACTCTGCCGGATTTCCGGTTTTATAATCTATTACCGTACACTTATTTTGAGATATTACCAGCCTGTCCGGTCGTACTTTTTCTTCAGCAGTAATTATGGTTCTCTCATTAAGGCTTTGAACTCCCGGCGAAAAATATTGCTTTAACTGCGGATGGTTGCAGACTCTAATAACAAGTTCCTTAATTTCTTCCGCAGCATTTTCTGTAATTATTCCATCTAAAACAGCATTTTCTACAGCAACATCAATATCGCGTACCGAATTAATTTTCGCCAGAATTTCGTGTGCAATCTCCCCTTTCTCTATTGCACCCTTTTGTTTGGTATCCCAAAGCGAACCGGAGCGGGTCACGATATTCACCGCCTGGTTTTGTGTTGCTGAAGAATAAAAACGTTCGGGAGAAATTGTCTCTGTGCTACTTTTTCTTTCTTTAGTTATTTCTGGAGTTTTTCCGAATTCATAACTTTTACTTTCGTTCCACAAGCCTTTGCTTCTAAGAAATTCAATAAGTAAACCTGAAGTTTTATTAGTTTTTGAAATTCCTTTTTTATCCAGCTCGAAATTTGTCAAAATATAGAGTTGATCTGAAGCGCGCGTGCAGGCAACATAAAGTACATTTAGAGTATCCAGCTCCTTTTGTTGGAGTAATTCCTGGTAAACTTCGCCAGATGCGGGGTTCCAGTTTAGCATTTTTTTAGAGGCACTAAGGTAACTCACCGGAATCTCGTTCATTGGTTCCTCCATTTCCAGCCAGAGATCATCCCTTTTTGTGTCGCTGAAGTCAGAATTGGCAAACGGATAAATTACAATTGGGAATTCCAAGCCTTTTGCTTTATGAATAGTCATAATTTCCACCGCGACGTCATCATTCGGTACTAAAATACTTAAGCGCGATTTTTCCCTTTCCCATAAATCCATAAATTCTGAAATTCCCAATGATGATTTTTGGGTATTTTCAAAAATAAAATCAAGGAAGAATTGTACGTAAGCATCAGAGGCTTTTACGAGCTCAAAAGTCTGAATAATATATTCCGCAGCTTCATATAAGGAAAGCCTGGTAAGGTTTTCAAGATCGAAATCCAGATCAAAGTTCTTCAGCCAGCTGAAGAATTCATTTCCGTTGAAAGGAAGGTTTGCACTTATGATCTTATGAGGATTTTCCAGTTGCAAGGCTTTTTGCAGATAGTCGAAAATTGCCATTTTCAGCATATCATCTTCAGGGTTAATCGAGAAGGCGAGAAGACCTGCAATAAAGTTGACTTCAGGAGAATTGGAGATTAGCAAAGTTTCCGAAGAGACTACAGAAATACCGTGTTCGCTGAGATGATTCGCAATGGCAATTCCTTCAGTTTTTCTCCTGGTAAGGATACAAATATCTCCTTTTCTGAAGTTTTTCGATTCCAGATCCTGAATGATCTCCATAATTTTTTCAGGATAAACTTCGAACTCTTCTTCCCTGTTTTCTGCTTCAAGAAGACTGATATTTACGTAGCCGCAGTTCCTGCGAATGGGCTCCTGACTACTTTTCTGAAATAAATCTTTATAATCTGGATGGCTCAGGTAATCTGCCGCAAATCCAAAAAAATCATTGTTGAATTGTACAATTTCCTCACCACTTCTATAATTTGCCGGGAGATTAATCACGTTTTGCGGTATCGAAAAAGGCCTTGTTTTCTTGTTGCTTAAATCGATAAAATTCTCTGCTTTCCCGCCACGCCAACGATAAATAGATTGTTTGGCATCTCCTACCAGCATTAAATTTGCCGGGACTCCTTCTCCGCCCATTCCCGCAAGGCTGGCATCCATTAGCGGAATCAAATTTTCCCACTGCATCTGGGAGGTATCCTGAAATTCATCTATAAAGTAGTTATTGTAGCGCTCGCCCAGCCTTTCGTATATAAAAGGAGCAGGCTGATGCTTAACCTGCGCACTTATTTGCGGATTAAATTCTGAAATTAAAACCAGGTTGCGGTCTTTTTTTATTGCCTGTATTTCCTGGTTTATAGCATTAAGCAGCGAAAGCTGAACTGTTCTTTTATTTACTGCTTCCAGAAATTCAACTTTAAAGTAATTGCCTTTTGTCGCAGCAAAAAGATCGGCTATCTGCGGTTGAATACTGTCGATAATTGCCTTTTTTGAGGCATCACAAGCTTTAGGATAAAGTGGGCCTGAAGCAATTTTTTCTGCCCACTGCGTTTCGAAATTGACGGATTCTCCTTTACCTAGTTTCTTAAAATGATTAGGAACAGATTTCCTTGTAAAATCTGAATCTTCGAGTTCGTTTTGCTTTAGGAGTTCAAAAAATTCTGATGCGAATTTTTCGTTTTCCTGCTTTGCTTGTTTTATTTCAGATTTAAGTTTAGCGGCAAATTTTTCAAAATCTTCCAGTGTCTTATTCCGAAGGAGTTCGAGCGGCTTCTGGTTATTTTCGTTAATAAGCAGTTTAGAAATTTCAAAAAGATCGCGGGCAATGTCCCAGCTTTTATCATCATCTGCTTTATTCAGTGTAAAATCGATGAGGATTTTTGTCAGTTTTGGATCTGTTCCCGCTTTGCTAATCACGCTTTCCACGGCTTCTATAAGAATTTCTTCCTGGGCCATTTCTACTTCAAAATTAATAGGCAATCCCAGGTCTTTTGCAAACGTTCGCAATACACGGTGGGTAAAACCATCTATGGTAGAAACTTCAAAAGCCGCGTAATTATGGATGATACTCTTCAGGATTTTTGCAGATTTCTCTCTTATTTCGGCTTGATTTAGCCCGGTTTCTTTGGAAATCACCTCAAAAAGCCCCTTTGATTTTGCTGGAATTTTTTCCGAAGAAAACGCGTGCAGGCTATCTACAATCCTGCTTTTCATTTCGTCTACTGCCTTATTAGTAAAAGTAATAGCCAGGATATTTTGATACTCATCTTTCCTTTTGGAATTAAAGAGGAGAAGAAGATATTCTTTTACAAGCGTAAAGGTTTTTCCTGAACCTGCAGAGGCGTTGTAGATCGTGAAGGAATTTGCCAATTTGAAAAAATTTGAATAGTTACTACAAGCTTCTAAGGTCGTACTTTGGTTAATAATATAAAAGAGATTCCTGAAAACCCGTGGTATTTAAGGATTTTATAACACTTAAATATTTCTTTTATAGCGCTTAATGGCTAACTTTGAGTTAGTAAAAATAATAATCATTAAAAATAAATATTATGGCATTTGAGTTACCGAAATTAAATTATGCATTTGATGCACTAGAACCTCATATTGATGCGAAAACCATGGAAATTCACCATGATAAGCACCATGCTGGTTATACTACAAAATTGAATAATGCTATTGAAGGAACTGACCTTGAAGGGAAGACCATTGAAAATATACTTAAGAACCTTGATAAATCTAATAAAGCTGTAAGAAATAATGGTGGTGGATATTACAACCATAACTTATTCTGGGAAATTATGTCTCCAGATGGTGGTGGAAAACCAGAAGGCGATTTATCTAAAGCAATAGATAATGCATTTGGTTCTTTTGAAGCTTTTAAAGAAGAATTTTCTAAAGCGGCAGCAGGACAATTTGGATCCGGATGGGCCTGGTTATGTGTTCACGAAGGTGGAAAAGTTGAAATTTGCTCAACAGCAAATCAGGACAACCCTCTTATGCCGGAAATAGGCTGTGGAGGAACTCCAATTTTAGGACTTGATGTATGGGAACATGCTTATTACCTGAATTATCAAAATCAACGACCAGCATATATCGATGCATTTTTTAATGTAATTGACTGGAAAGAAGTAGCAAGTCGCTATGCAAAAGAAAAATAGAGATTAATCCTATAGATTATAAAGAAAGGTTGTCTTGAAAAAGGCAGCCTTTTTTTGATCTTTATCTTGAATAGTGAATTTTGAAAATTGAATTAAAGATCCCATGAAAATTTTTTTCCAGGTCGAGGTCAGAAAATGGCAATTATCGGTTTGTAATAAGAAAGGAAAAATAAAAAGAGGAGAGGAATTTTTCTGAATATAAACTAAAATTTTCCGATTTCCAGTTTGAGCCAGGATCGACTTCTAAAATGACAATTATCAACCTTCAGTACCCGGTTCAACTTTTAAAAACTTTAAAACCTTCAGACTTTTTTACTGAATGTATACTGGCTCATAAAAATAAGAAAAGGTGGATTTACATCCACCTTTTCTTGCCCCAAATCTACCATGAACTTAACCTACTTATGCTATGGTATACCGAATATATAAAGAATCAAGGTGCAAATACTATTTTTTAGATGAAACACCGGGATATTAGTTAAAAAGTAAAAGCCATGAATTTTTCTAAAAAAAATGTCAGAAGGCTTTAATAAAGGATAGGAATTTAGTGGATATCATTTCAAGAACGAAAATAAAAAAAGGCGGATTTACATCCACCTTTTTTTGCCCCAAATCTACCATGAACTTAACCTACTTATGTTATGGCAAGTCTAAAGTAGATAAGTAAAACCATACTGCCAATTAAAATAGACCAACTGCGTGGATACTAGTTAAAGTGTAAATTTTAATAAGCACGGTCCTTTGTACCTTCATAAAAATTAATAAAAGCCCGGTTGACTACCCGGTTACCACCCGGAGTTGGATAGTCTCCTGTAAAATACCAGTCCCCCAAATTCTTTGGGCATGCTATATGAAGGTTTTCCACTGTCTGGTAAATAACTTTTACTTTGGCTTTTACTGAAGGTTCGCTTATAAGCTCTGAAATTTTTTCGGAAATTTCTTCGTTGGTAAATGGATCATAAACTTCTTTTACAAAGTTTTTCACCTTAGAATCTTCCAGGTCTACCTGCTCTTTACATTTATTGTAAACATCCTGAATCACCTGATAGCTGTCGTTTTCCTTATGCAATTCCAACGCAGCTCTAAAAGCGACAAGGTCTTCCAGTCTTGCCATATCAATCCCATAACAATCGGGATAGCGTATTTGAGGGGCAGAGGATACAATGACGATCTGTTTCGGGTTTAGACGATCCATCATTTTGATGATACTTTTCTTCAGCGTAGTACCGCGCACAATACTGTCATCGATAATTACCAGGTTATCTTCCGGTCTTACCACACCATAAGTCACATCATAAACGTGTGCTACAAGATCATCCCGGCTGCTGTCTTCAGTAATAAACGTGCGTAGCTTTACATCCTTAATAGCAATTTTTTCGGTTCTTAAACGGTGAGAAAGAATTTGCTGTAGGCGGGCATCTGTAAGCGTTTCCTTTTCAGCTAGAATAGCATCGTTTTTTTGCTTGTTCAGTTCATCCTGGGCGGCTTCAACCATTCCATAGAAAGAAGTTTCAGCAGTGTTCGGAATAAAAGAAAAAACGGTGTTTATCGTATCATGTTCAATAGATTTTAAAACTTCCGGCATGAGTAACTGCCCTAGTTTTTTCCGCTCTTTATATATTTCAGCATCACTTCCGCGGGAAAAATAAATCCGTTCAAAAGAGCAGGCTTTACGCTCCAGAGGCTTGATAATTTCTACGATGGAGACTTTCCCATTCTTTTTGGTGATAATCGCATGACCCGGTGCAAGTTCCTTTACATCTTCAAATTTTACATTAAAAACAGTTTGGATTACCGGCCGTTCTGAAGCTACCACTACAACTTCATCATCTTTGTAATAATAAGCAGGACGAATTCCCGCGGGATCACGTAAAACAAAAGAATCACCATGGCCCATAAGACCTGCCATGGCGTAGCCACCATCCCAGTCTTTGGAGGATTTTTTAAGGATTTTTGCAACATTAAGCTGCTCGGCAATGTGCGGAGAAGCCTGTTGTTTGTTGAAGCCTTCTTTTTTTAGTTTTTTATAGAGCTTCCTAACTTCAGAATCGAGGAAGTGCCCGATTTTTTCCATTACGGTAACCGTATCTGCTCTTTCTTTTGGATGCTGGCCAAGTTCTACAAGCTTATTAAAAAGCTTGTTCACATTGGTCATATTAAAGTTTCCTGCTACAATAAGGTTTCTGTGCATCCAGTTGTTTTGCCTTAGAAAAGGATGCACACTTTCAATGTTATTTTTCCCGAAAGTGCCGTAACGCACATGGCCCAGGAAAACTTCTCCCAGATACGGGATGTGTTTCTTCTGAAGGGCTACATCATCTGCATATTCGGGGTTTGTTTTAATCTCCTCGTTAACACGCTCGTTAATTTGGGCGAAAATATCCTGAATTGGCTGTGCCTGGTTGGATCTTACCCTGCTTATATATCTTTCGCCTGGGGCGGTATTTAATTTAATACTGGCAAAACCAGCGCCATCCTGGCCCCTGTTGTGCTGTTTTTCCATCATGAGGTACATTTTATTTACTCCATAAAATGCACTTCCGTACTTTTCTTTGTAGTACTCCAGTGGTTTTAAAAGGCGAATATGGGCAATTCCACATTCGTGTTTGAGGGCGTCACTCATAGTTTCTTTACCTGTTTGGGTTTCAACTTTGTCACAAAAAAAGCCCTGAAATTACAGGGCAGACAGATTATGTTAATTCAATTTCGAATTGCGTGAGTTTCCTGAACTCTTCCAGCCGGGAATGAACTTCTTCTTTGGATAATTCCTGCATCCTTTCTGTTCCGAATTTCTCTACACAAAAAGAAGCCAGGTTTGAGCCATAGATAATTGCATTCTTCATATTTTCAAAAGAGATGTCCCTGGTTTTGGCGAGGTAGCCTATAAAGCCACCGGCAAAAGTGTCTCCGGCTCCTGTTGGATCAAAAACTTCCTCCAGAGGTAAGGCTGGTGCAAAAAAGATATCTTCTTTGTGAAAAAGAAGCGCTCCATGTTCACCTTTTTTAATAACTACATATTTAGGCCCCATTTCTGCTATCTTTCTGGCTGCTTTCACAAGGGAATATTCTCCTGAAAGCTGCCGTGCTTCCTCATCATTAATGGTAATAACATCTACTTTGGCTATCACTTTCATTAAATCATCAAGCGCGTTGTCCATCCAGAAATTCATAGTGTCAAGAACTGCCAGCTTGGGATTTTTTACCTGTTTAAGTACGCTTAGTTGTACCAGCGGGTGAAGGTTGCCAAGCATCACAAATTCAGCATCTTTAAATTTTTCCGGTACTACAGGCTGAAAATCTGCAAGTACGTTTAACTGGGTCTCCAGAGTGTCCCGGGAATTTAAGTCGTTGTGGTAACGACCACTCCAAAAGAAAGTTTTGCCACCTTCTACTTTTTCAATTCCTTCAATGTCAATATTATTCTTTTCGAAGAGATCCAGATATTCCTGTGGGAAATCGTCTCCTATAATAGAAACTATTGCACTATTTGCATCAAAATGTGAGGCAGATAAGCCAATGTAAGTTGCGGCGCCACCCAGGATTTTATCTGTTTTACCAAAAGGGGTTTCAATCGCATCAAAGGCAACGGTGCCTACAATTAGAAGTTTACTCATAACAAAGTTTAAAATAAGCTGCAAATATACAGTTTGTTTTTCAAGGTATAAACCAAAAGGGTAATAGGAAAATTTAAAATTTATTTTTCCTCAAAACCCTCGTCAATCAGCAGCTTTTTTTCTTTGGAGGCGACTACAGCAAGTGTGTCGCAACGCTCATTTTGTGGATGGTTGTTATGCCCTTTTATCCATTTAAATTTCACGCTGTGTTTGCGGTATTCTTTTAAAAACTCTATCCAGAGATCAGCATTCTTTCTATCCTTAAAATTCTTTTTCTCCCATCCCAGCACCCATTTTTTTTCTACGGAATCGACTACATATTTAGAATCTGTAAAAATCAGGACGGCAATACCAGGTTTTTTTAATTTTTTAAGGGCATCAATAACGGCGAGCAGCTCCATGCGGTTATTAGTGGTGTGTTTATAGCCTTTGGAAAATTCTTTGCGATAAGGTTTCCCAACCCATTCCATCACAATTCCATATCCTCCGGGTCCTGGATTTCCCCTTGCTGCACCATCGGTATAAATATGAACCTGGGGATTATCCACTATTTCTTTCTTGTAAAATTTCTTCTATTACCTTTGGAAAGTGAGCATGTTCTAGCTCATGAATTTTCTTAGCAAGGCTCTCGGGAGTATCATCCTGATTTACATCTACTGTTTTTTGAAATATAATTTCACCTTCATCATATTTTTCATTTACATAATGAATAGTGATTCCACTTTCTTTCTCCTTGTTTTCAATTATAGCCTTATGGACTTTGTCGCCATACATTCCTTTTCCGCCGTATTTGGGAAGAAGTGCGGGATGTATATTAACCACTTTGGCTGGAAAGCGTTGCAGGATGTTTTCAGGAAAAATCCAAAGGAAACCTGCAAGTACTATCAGGTCTGGGTCCATATCCTGTAACACATAAAGAAGTTCGTTGGAATGATAGAAGGATTCCCTGTCGAAATAAAGTGCTTTTATATTAAGATCGTGTGCTTTTTTTAATACACCTGCAGATTTGCGGTTAGAAAATACTGCTACCACGCGCAACTCTGGTGAATTTTGAAAATATTTTATTATATTTTCAGTATTTGTGCCGGAGCCTGAAGCAAAGACAACTATTTTTTTCTGCTTTGTTGGTTGCATGGTGCTTAAAATAGGAAAGTTAACATTTATTAGGATGTAAAATTAACCGGTTTCAGTGAATTTGTGTAAATTACATTCACATTTTTAAAGTAAAAATCGGTTTTAAAATAAAGTTTTTTATTTTTGCCACCTAATCAAAATTAAAATAAAATATTATGTCAGACATTGCATCAAGAGTAAAAGCGATAATCGTGGACAAGTTAGGTGTTGACGAGAACGAAGTTGTAAACGAAGCCAGCTTCACCAACGACCTGGGCGCTGATTCATTGGATACAGTGGAGCTAATTATGGAATTCGAGAAAGAATTTGATATCCAGATTCCAGACGACCAGGCAGAGAACATTGCTACTGTTGGTCAGGCAATTTCTTATATTGAAGACGCTAAAAAATAAAAGCAAAAAAGCCATATGGAGTTAAAGCGAGTTGTAGTAACGGGATTAGGAGCACTAACCCCCGTTGGTAACAATATTGAAGAATATTGGGATGGATTGGTGAATGGAAAAAGCGGTAGTGCACCTATTACTTATTTCGATACCGAAAAATTCAAAACCAAATTCGCTTGTGAACTCAAAAACTTCGATCCTTTAAATTTCTTTGACCGTAAGGAAGTAAGAAGACTTGACAGATTTGCACAATATGCGATAGTAGCTTCAGATGAAGCCATTGAAGATTCAGGCTTAGACCTGAATGTTGTAGATAAATATCGTGTTGGTGTAATTTGGGGAGCTGGGATAGGAGGACTTGAAACTTTTCAGGACGAGGTGATAAATTTTGCTGAAGGAGATGGAAGCCCCAGGTTTAATCCCTTTTTTATTCCGAAGATGATTGCAGATATTGCCCCTGGTAATATTTCAATCCGTCATGGATTTATGGGAGCAAATTACACCACGGTTTCTGCCTGCGCCTCTTCTGCAAATGCTATGATAGACGCTCTTAACAACATTAGGTTGGGATATAGCGATGTTATAGTTTCAGGAGGGTCAGAAGCAGCGGTTACCATTGCCGGTATGGGTGGTTTTAATGCCATGCATGCCCTTTCTACCAGAAATGAAAGTCCCGAAACAGCATCAAGACCTTTTGATGCCACACGGGATGGTTTTGTTCTTGGAGAAGGTGCAGGCGCTCTTATTTTAGAAGAATATGAGCATGCCAAAGCAAGGGGTGCAAAAATCTATGCTGAAGTATTGGGCGGCGGCTTGTCTTCTGACGCTTACCACATGACCGCACCGCATCCTGAAGGAGACGGAGTTGTGGCGGTGATGAAAAATTGTTTAAGGAATGCAGGTATGAACCCTGAAGATGTTGATGCAATAAATACTCACGGAACTTCTACTCCTCTTGGAGATGTAGCAGAATTAAAGGCTATAGGGAAAGTTTTCGGGGATCATGCAAAGAACATCAATATCAATTCCACAAAGTCGATGACTGGTCATTTGCTTGGAGCTGCCGGTGCGATAGAAGCTATTTCGGCTATTCTGTCTATGAAATACGGTATAGTACCTCCAACAATAAATCATGAGCATCCAGACGAAAATATTAATCCGGAATTGAATTTAACTTTAAACAAGGCCCAGAAACGAGAAGTCAACGTGGTAATGAGCAATACATTTGGTTTTGGAGGACACAACGCCTGTGTTTTATTTAAAAAATTTGTTGAATAATCACGATGAGTGTTATTCGGAACATATTAAATTCCCGCTCTTCCAAGGGCGGGAATTTTTTTAATGCCATGCATAAAATTCTGGGGTTCCGCCCCAAGAATATTTCCCACTACAAAAAAGCTTTTACACATCGTTCCCTTAACATGAAGGACGATAAAGGGAATGCAATAAATTATGAGAGGATGGAATTCCTTGGGGATGCCATGCTGAGTGCCGTTATTGCCTCGCACTTATTTAGAGCTGTGCCGGGAGGTAACGAAGGTTATCTAACTAAGATGAGGTCCAAAGTGGTGAGCCGTAAGCACTTAAATGAATTAGGCAAGGATCTTAATTTAATTTTGCATGTGCAGACCAATATCCCCAAAGAACAATTTGGAGTAAATATTCACGGTAATTTGTTTGAATCTCTTGTGGGTGCTATTTACCTGGATCGTGGCTACAAATATTGCAAACGTTTTATTTTTGATCGTGTAATAGAGCCTTATGTAGATATCGAGCAGTTGGAAGGGAAAGTGATTAGTTATAAGAGTTTGCTTATTGAGTGGTGCCAGAAAGAAAAGAAAGAATTTGATTACGAAGTCTACGAAGACACAGGTAATGATGAACTTAAGCATTTTGCTGTCAAACTCAGAATTAATGAAAGAGTTGTGGCAAAGGCAAGAGCGACATCCAAGAAAAAAGCGGAAGAAAAAGCTTCAAAAAGAGCTTACTACGCCTTTCAAAATAAAATGTCTTAATTTCCCTATCTTGGGTTCGCGATAACGTTTTCGTAAAAAGTTACGGATTTTTAGCCAGTAGGGCAGGTATTTTGCCTTGGTTATTTTATCTTTAACCAAAGTATAGAATAATGCAGTCGCATAAAATGTTGCTGGATGAAGTAGAGGAAGACAGCTTTAGGTTAATAGCTATTTATTGTCCTGTAGAACAATATAAAATGGCATACCTCCTGAATAAGCATTTAGATTTGCATTTAAAAAGAGCGAGGCGGGACGTGGATTTTAATCATAAATCTGTTCAGGCAATGTATGCTTTATTCACTTCAAAAGACCATAAAACCCATTGTGTCTTTAATCTGGTTACCAATAAATTTAAAGGTCAGGCCAGGAAAGTATTAAGCTCTGGGTCCTTATTTTATGAAGAAGAAGTGAGACCTTTAGTAGTGCATCTTATACCTGAGTATAAAAAGGTGGATTTTTTTCTGAAAATAGAAGAAGATATACCCGAACATACCTTTAAAAGGCTTCTGAATATTGTAAATAATATTCCGCAAGTCCTTGCTGCATATAATATAGATGCAGATAACCTAAAATCGAAAGAAAATCTAATTTTTGAATAATGCCAACAAACAAGAAGACTAAAATAGTTGCGACCCTTGGGCCTGCAACCAGTACCAAAGAAGTTTTATACGATATGCTCCAGGCTGGAGTAAATGTGTTTAGGGTTAACTTTTCCCATGCAGATTACGAAGGGGTAAAAGAGCGTATAAAAATGATTCGTGACCTTAATAAGGAGCACAATTTTAGTGCTGCTATCCTGGGTGACCTGCAGGGCCCGAAATTAAGGGTTGGTGTGATGAAGGAAGAGGTTGTGGTGAAGAAGGGAGACGAAATCATCTTTGCTACAGGAAAGAAATTTGAAGGAACTGCAGAAAGGGTTTACATGAATTACGACACCTTTCCACAGGATGTAGCCCCGGGAGAAAGAATACTTCTTGACGATGGAAAACTAATCTTCGAAGTAGTTAGTACTAACAAGAAAGATGAGGTTAAAACTAAAGTAATACAAGGTGGCCCTTTAAAATCAAAAAAAGGTGTCAATCTACCCAACACAAAAATTTCCTTACCTGCCTTAACAGAGAAGGACGTAAAGGATGCCATTTTTGCATGTGAGCAGGAAGTAGACTGGATGGCTCTTTCTTTTGTACGGCATGCAGAGGATTTAATGGAATTGCAGGAACTGATCAAAAAACATAGCAAACACAAAATTCCAATAATTGCCAAAATTGAAAAGCCTGAAGGAGTTCAGAATATTGAAAAAATTGTGGCTTATTGTGATGGATTAATGGTTGCCCGTGGAGATCTTGGAGTAGAAATTCCTGCCCAGGAGGTACCACTTATCCAGAAGAAACTTGTTCTTACAGCAAAAAAAGCACGTATTCCGGTAATTATCGCGACCCAAATGATGGAAACTATGATCACAAGCCTTACCCCTACAAGGGCAGAGGTGAATGATGTGGCCAACTCTGTTATGGATGGTGCAGATGCAGTAATGCTTAGTGGCGAAACTTCAGTAGGACAATATCCTGTTCAGGTAATTGAGAAAATGTGTCAGATACTGGAGAGTGTTGAAAATTCGCCTCTTATTAAAGTTCCGCACGATCCTCCGCACGTACGTACCAAACGATATATCACCAAAGCAATTTGTTTTCATGCAGCCCATATGGCAAATGAAATAAAGGCAAAGGCTATCTGTACCTTAACAAACAGTGGCTATACCGCTTTTCAGATTTCTGCATGGAGACCTGAATCTCATATTTTAGTTTTTACTCCTAACATGAGAATTCTGGCGCAGTTAAGTTTGTTGTGGGGAGTTAGGGCTTTTCATTATGATAAATACGTAAGTACAGACGAAACCATAGATGATATTAACTCTATTGCTAAAGAAGGGGGTTACGTAAAGGCGGGAGATTTTACAGTGAACCTTGCCGCAATGCCAATGGCAGAAAAAGGAATGGTGAATACTCTAAGAGTTTCTGAAATAGAATAGAATAAATTTAATTATAAAATAAAGCCACGAATTCGCTAGTAATAGTGTTTTCGTGGTTTTATTGTTTAGGCAACAATGGCACCTGAAGCTTTGTACTTCAGAAGAATAATGCAATGGGCGATTAATGATGATAATATCTGTCTCCAACCTCTAACTCTTCACGCACCAAAATATCGGTAATTACTCTTCTTTTGTTCCCGTATTGCTGATGTTCAAAAGCTAATTTTAAAGTGTCTTTGGATAAATATAAGATCTTAAAGAACTTAAAATTTTCCTGAATGCTCAATAATTTCGGAATTTGAGGACTTTCTAATTTTATATAAGGATCCCCTTTGGAATTGGTGTGTAGCTGCCATTTTCCTTTTAAACTATCGCCGCAATCCCGTGTCTCCCCATTGTTATCATAAAAAGTACTGTCATTGAGAAATGTTTGGCGATAAGATATAAAGCAGGGCCCCATATTCATTCTTACTTTGCCATTGTAACGTTCAGCAATTTTCCAGGATTTTATACTGTCCCCGGAAATTAACGCAACGGCATTTTCGGGGGTTCTGTATGGTTTCTTCGAATCTTCACAGGAATACAAAAAAATGATTAAAAAGGATAGAAGCCTAATTTTCATATGTATATGGATCATAAAGAAGTGATAGATAAATATAATTCTTAAAAATCAAATTTTAGCTGCACCTCTATTTCTTCTTTCTGTTCTTTTTGTTCAGGCTTATCGGTGTTAAGGTTAGAGAGGGAAATTCCCAGAAGCCTTACGGAATCCTTCATCTTTTCCTGATATAAAAGTTCCTTGGCAATTTCCAGTATTAATTCCCTGCTGGAAATGTAGTAAGAAATGGTTTTGCTGCGAGTCTGCAGTGTAAAGTCGCTGTATTTTATTTTTAACGTAACTGTTTTCCCGGCTACCTTGCTCTTTTCCAGTCGGCGTTCAATTTCTTCTGCGATATTCTCCAGCCGTTCCAACATAAAAATTTCTGAAGAAATATTTTCGTTGAAAGTCCGCTCGGCTCCAAGAGATTTCCTTATTCGGTTCGGTTTAACTTCACTTAAATGAATCCCGCGTACTACGTTATAATAGTGTAAGCCGCTTTTTCCAAAGTTACCTGTGAGATATTCTGCCGATTTTTGCTTTAAATCTGCTCCGGTAAAGATGCCCAGCCGGTACATCTTCTCTGCAGTTACTTTGCCCACCCCATGAAACTTCCTGATGTCCAGTTTTTCGAGAAATTCCAAAACTTCTTCGGGATTTACAGTTTTTTGTCCGTTAGGTTTATTGTGGTCGCTGGCAATTTTGGCAATAAATTTATTTATAGAAATTCCTGCAGAAGCATTTAGCCCTGTTTTGTCTTTAATTTTCTGCCTTATTTCTTTAGCAATCAAGGTTGCACTGGGGTTGCCTTTTTTATTTTCAGTAACATCCAAATAGGCTTCATCCAGCGATAAAGGTTCCACCATATCTGTATATTCCAGAAATATTTCCCTTATCTGCCTTGAGATTTCGCGGTAGCGGTCAAAACGTGTCTTTACGAAGATTAAATGAGGGCAATTACGCACCGCAGTTACGCTGCTCATTGCGCTTCTAACTCCAAATTTTCTCGCTTCATAGCTTGCGGCAGCCACCACGCCTCTTTTCGAACTTCCGCCAACAGCAATAGCTTTTCCCCGTAGCTCCGGATTGTCCAGTTGTTCTACGGAAGCATAAAAAGCATCCATGTCTATATGAATGATCTTGCGTAAAGGAATTGAGTTTTCCACACGGTAAATTTAAGAAATTCCGCTCCTGAAAAGCGAAGAAATAGTAATACTACTGCTTCCGTAGCTACCTGTTCAAAATTTTTCTTCTTCAGCATATAATTACAACCTTATCAGCAAGATTAAGAGGAGAAATTGCAGATTTAAAAACCCTGTTTTAAAATCCATATCATTGCTTACCTTTGGTAGAACGTGTAAAGTTAATCTCAACTTTAGAAAATACCAGCCATATGAAAACAGCAATTATTTTAGGAGCAACCGGGCTTACAGGCGGAGTGCTGCTTCGCAAGCTACTGGAGGACAATCGTTACGGTAAAATCATTCTCTTTTCCAGGAGTTCTGCGAACGTTCACCATCAAAAGGTAGAAGAACATTTAATTGATTTATTTCAGTTGGAAAAACATGCCGATAAATTTAAAGCAGATGAGGTTTATTGCTGTATAGGAACCACTAAAAGCAAAACTCCGGATAAGGATACTTATAAGAAGATTGATCACGGGATTCCTGTAACTGCCGCCAAACTTTGTGAGAGAAACAATATCCCGTGCTATTTTGTAATTTCCGCTATGGGGGCAGATGCTAAGAGTAAAATTTTCTATAATAGGGTAAAAGGAAAAATGGAAAAGGAGGTGCTTGATTTTGATATTAAAAAAACCTACATTCTTAGGCCTTCTCTAATAGCAGGTGATCGTGAGGAGAAGAGAACAGGGGAGAAAATTGCCAAAAATGTGATGTCTTTACTAAAGCCTTTAATGATAGGTGGGCTTAAAAAATATAGGTCCATAAATCCTGAAGAAATAGCTTCGGCGATGATTTTTATAGCAAATGACGGGCATCATCAAACCAGAATAGAATCCGAGGAGATCGCAGAGCTTGCAAATTCTGAAGAAATATAGCACATGGTCGAAATTGAACGGAAATTTTTGGTGATTTCAGACGATTTTAAGTTTGAAGCAGAGGAAGAATTAAGAATTAAGCAAGGATATTTAAATTCCCACCCAGATCGTGCTGTCAGAGTCAGGACAAAAGGAACAAAAGCCTTTATAACCGTTAAGGGAAAATCTTCTGAAAGTGGTTTAAGCAGGTTTGAGTGGGAAAAGGAAATCTCTCCTGAAGATGCCGAAGAACTTTTAAAACTTTGTGAGCCGGGGATTATAGATAAGACCCGATATTTGGCAAAATCGGGGCCTCATACTTTTGAAGTAGACAAATTCTTTGGAGCCAATGAAGGGCTAATCGTCGCCGAAGTGGAATTGTCTTCAGAAACAGAAGAATTTAAGAAACCAAAGTGGTTGGGCAAAGAAGTTACAGGCGATGTAAGGTACTACAATTCCCAACTCTGTAAAGAGCCTTATAAAAACTGGAAAAACAATTTATTATGAAGAAAAGATTTTTACTAATAGGACTATTGGCAGCTTTTTCTTCCTGTGAACAAACTGAAAAAGCAGAAAATTCCCGGGGAATTCCCGGACCTGATAAAGTTGAAGCCCTTGCGCCAAATATAGATGAACAGGAGAAGAATTTGAAGGAACAAGGCTATCAAACTTTGCGGCAGGAAAGAGGGGACAGTACTTATCTCATGCAGCAATACTATATGGTGTTTCTAACACCTGGTGAAAACATAAATCAGGATTCTACTGAAGTTGAAGAATTGCAGAACCAGCATTCAGAATATCTGGAGCGATTGGTAGAACAAGGGCATGCAAGTCTTACAGGTCATTTGGGAGAAGAAAGTACAATTAAGGAAGTTGTGGTTTTCAATACACCCACGCAAAGAGAGGCAGATAGTTTGGCAAATATCGACCCTTTAGTTCAATCCGGTCGGGTAAAAGCTGAAGTTTATCCATGGTGGGTAAAGAAAGGCGCTAAACTTGATTAAAACAAAAACAGCCCTAAAGAATTTAATTCTCAGGGCTGTTCGTACTAACAACTAACCAACAACAACTAAATTATTGCCAACCTCCTCCAAGGGACTGGTATAAATCTACCATCGCTTCAAGTTGGCTATATCGTGCATTTATAAGATCCAATCTCGAATTCAAGGCATTCTCCCTTGCCGTAAGCACTTCAAGATAATTGGCAAATCCATTATTTAATAATTCTTCTGAATACTCTGTAGCAGTATCGTAGGCATCAAATTCTTTCTGTTTAATTTCAATCTTTTCTGTAGCAGCCTGGTAAGAGTATAAAGCATCGGAAACTTCCCGGCTGGCTGTAAGAATAGATTGTCTGAAGTTTAATCGCGCCTGCTCCTGTTCTGCCAGGGAAACTTCGTAGGCCGTCCTAATTCTCCTGCCATTAAATATTGGCTGTGCAATTCCTCCAATTATTGTGGCAAAAAGAGAATTTGGATCCAGTAATTCCTGAAAAACCAAACTTTGGAAACCACCTGCCGCTGTTAAGGTAAGTGAAGGATAAAATTCGCTTCTGGCAACATTGCTCATTTCAAAGGCATTAAGTAAATTATATTCCGCAGCAATTACATCGGGTCGGTTTCTTAGAAGCTGTATTGGAACACCAATATTCAGATCTGTTGTGATTTCCTGTTGTGCCAGAGCTGTTCTTTCAATCTGCATTGGTGTTTCTCCCAGCAATATCGAAAGAAAGTTCTCCAGCAACCGCTCCTGGTTTTTCAAATCCACTAATATCGACTGGGCGGTATAGAGTTGGGCTTCTGTTTGTTTTACACCTACTTCAGTAACATTACCGGCTTCTTTTAGTGCATTTGTCGTTTCCAGGCTTCTTTCCCTGTTTTCAATAGTTTGCTCTGTGATACGAATTTGTTCATCTAAAGCCAGCAGTTGGTAATAAGTTGAAGCAATATCAGAAATCAGACGGGTTTTAACAGCCTGGTGGGCCGCAGTACTCCGCAGGTAGCGCGCCTGAAAGGCTCTCTTGGTGCTCCTTATTTTTCCCCAAATATCGGCCTCCCAGGAGAGGGAACCGCTTACTTCATATTGATCTATCGAAGAAAAAAAACTTCCAAACTGGCTATTGGCAGATAATTCCTGATGTGTGGCCTGGGCGTTGGTGTTAAGTGTTGGGAAAAAACCAAGATTCCCCTGTTTAACATAAGCCTCTGCTGTAATGATCTGCTGTACCGCTATTCTAATATCAATATTATTTTCTAAACCTTCTTCAATGTACTGCGTAAGCACAGGATCGGTAAATATCTCCCTCCAGGATACTGTGGCAATAGTTGTGCTATCCTGCACAAGACTGTCGGTTCTAAAGTTAGCTTCGGTTACCACTTCGGGACGCTCATAATCTTTAGCTACAAAACATCCCTGTAGTGACAAAAGGATTACCGGCACCAGAAAAACCTTATATATCTTCAAATTTTTCATTTTAATCTATTCTAAATTCGTGTTGTTATCTTCAGCAATAGCAGGTTTGGAGCTAACTTTTTCCTGCAACCATTGGAAAAAGATGAACAGGATAGGGATAATAAATACACCTAACACAGTTCCTATTAGCAAACCTCCTACGGCTCCTGTGCCAATCGACCTGTTACCGGCAGCTCCTATTCCGCTTGCGAATACTAATGGTAGCAGTCCAATAATAAATGCCAGGGACGTCATTAAAATGGGTCTTAGTCTCACCTTTGCTGCATCAAAGGCAGCTTGCGCTATGGGAGCGCCGGCCTGTCGTCTTTGTATTGCAAATTCTACTATTAAAATAGCATTCTTTGCCAGTAGACCCAGCAACATGATGAGTGCTATCTGAAAATAGATATTTGCCTGTAAACCTAATAAATATGTGACCAAATAGGCTCCCATTACCCCAACAGGTAAGCTTAGAAGTACAGTTAATGGAAGAATATAGCTTTCATACTGGGCAGACAGAATAAAATATACAAACAGAATACTTAATATAAAGATGAAGGTCGTTTGACCACCGGCAGAAATTTCTTCTCTTGTTAAACCTGAGAATCCAATGTCAAAATTCCTGGGAAGTGCAGTTTCTGTGACTTCCTGTACGGCGGCAATAGCATCTCCCGAAGAATAGCCAGGTGCAGCTGCCCCAGTTATGCTGGCAGAATTAAAAAGGTTGAACCTCGTTACAGATTGAGGTCCATAAACTCTTTTCAGGTTTACAAATTCTGTGATTGGAGCCATTTCCCCCTGATCGTTTCTTACAAATAAAGCATTAAGGTCATCCACTTCAGCACGGTCCTGGGGCAGTGCTTGTACATAAACCCTGTATTGCTTACCAAACCTGGCAAAATCAGCAGCATAAATACTTCCTATATATCCCTGAAGAGTAGAAAATATACTACTTACAGGAACACCGGCTTCTTTGGCTCTTGCCACATTCAGGTCTATTTCGTACTGTGGATATGAAGTATTAAAAGAACTTTGGGCATATGCAATTTCAGGTCGTGAAGAAAGATCTTGTAAATATTGTTGGGTAGCGCCTTCCAACTCCTGAAAACTTCCTCCCGAGCGATCTAAAATTTTAGCCTCAAATCCAGCTGATATTCCGAATCCGGGAATACTTGGCGGCGCAAAGAATAAGACATTTGCATCGGCAACACTTGCTCCAATCTGGAACAACTTTGCTGTAATTGCATCAGAGGAGAGGGAGTCTGCACCACGATCTTCCCATGAATCCAGCTTAACGAGTCCCAGTGCATAATTGCTACCTGCTCCTGCAATTAAGTTTCTACCGCTAACCATGGTGACGCCGTATACGCCGGGAAGTTTCTGAATTTTATCTTTTAACTCGTTTGTAACTTCTACAGTCCTGTCCATAGATGCCCCGGCAGGAAGTTCAATATTGGCAAAGATTATCCCCCTGTCCTCATCAGGAACAAAACCGGTTGGTGTACTTTTAGCTCCCCAAAAAATTCCGGCAACAGATAAAATCAGAATGGCTACAGTAATCCATTTATGTTTGTATAAAAATGAAAGAGACCTACCATATTTTTTTGTGGTTATATCAAAGGCTGTGTTAAATGTCGAGTAAAATCGTTGTAAGAAACTCTTCTTTTTTCCTGCCTTATCATGGTGCGGTTTTAGAAATAAAGCACATAAAGCAGGACTTAATGTTAATGCATTTACCGCCGAAATAGCTATGGCAACTATAAGTGTTACTCCAAATTGTTCATAAAACACCCCTGATGGTCCTGAAATAAAAGTTACAGGAATAAACACAGCACCCATAACCAGGGTAATGGATATTATAGCACCGGTAATTTCTTCCATGGCACTTTGTGTAGCTTTTAAAGCACTATCTGCACCTTCTTCAAGTTTAGCATGCACTGCTTCTACTACAACAATGGCATCATCTACAACAATACCTATGGCAAGTACCAAAGCAAATAAGGTTAAAAGGTTGATGGAATACCCAAAGAGGTTGAGGAAGAAAAATGTACCTATAATTGACACCGGGACCGCAATTGCAGGAATAAGGGTAGATCTGAAATCCTGCAGGAACAGGAATACTACTATAAATACAAGAATAAAGGCTTCAATTAGTGTCACAACCACCTTATCTATGGAAGCAGTTAAGAACTCGTTGGTGTCAAAATTAATATAGGTATGCATTCCTGTTGGGAAATCCTGTTCCATTTCATCCAGTCGTGCATGAATATTCTCAATGATTTCCTGTGCATTAGAACCAGGTGTTTGATAAACCGCCATGGTCATTCCCGGTAATCCGTTGGTTAATGATACCGAGGAGTAACTTTCTGCATCAAGATCTACTTGAGCAACATCCTTAAGTCTTAAGTAACGTCCATTTCCTAAGGCTTTTATAACTATATCTTCGTATTGGGCTTCGGTGGTGTAGCGACCGCTATATCTAATAACATATTCAAAAGCTTCCGCATCATTTTGTCCAAGTGCGCCTGCTGCCGCTTCCTGGCTTTGCTCATTAATGGCAGCAGTAACATCTGTTGGGATGAGGTTGTAGGCTGCCATTTTTTCGGGTTGTAGCCATATACGCATCGCATAAGTTTTGGCTCCAAAAACACTCACATCACCTACCCCATTAATTCTCTTTAGTTCGGGAATAACATTGATGTTCAGGTAATTCTGGATAAAGGTGTCGTCGTATTCGTCATTATCAGAATAAACTGTAAAGAACATCAAAGAACTGGTTTGCTGTTTTTGAGTAGTTACTCCAGATTGGGTTACTTCCCGCGGAAGTAATGGCGTAGCCCTGGCTACCCTGTTCTGTACGTTTACTGCGGCAATATCGGGATCTACTCCTTGATCAAAGAATACCTGAATGCTGGCACTACCATTGTTACTCGCTGTAGAGGTAATGTAATCCATTCCCTCTACACCGTTAATTTGCTCTTCTATAGGAATAAGAACACTTTCCAGCACGGTTTGTGCATTGGCACCTGGATAATTTGCAGAAACCTGGACCGTAGGCGGAGCAATATCGGGATATTGTGTTACAGGTAGCGTGGTAATACCAAGAATACCCAAAACAACTATGACGATGGAAACGACCGTAGATAATACGGGCCTTTCTATAAATTTCTTTAGCATTTATATTTTATTTGAAAACAGGTTGTAGAGTATTGGCGATACTGTCAAAAGAAACAGGCTGCGGTTTTATAGGAGTATTGTTGCGTAGTTGCCCCACACCTTGAGCAATAATTTTTTCTCCGGGCTCAATACCAGAAGCAACAACAATTAGCTTTTGCACCCGGTCACGTACCTCAATCACTCTGCTAACAGCAAGGCTGTCTCCCTGCACACGATAAACGTAAACTCTTCCTTGTTGTTCAAAAGAAGAAGCTTCAGGTACAACCGGAACATTTTCATAGGTTTTAGGAATACGTACTTGTCCGCTATTTCCGCTGGCCAGGATTTCATTTGGATTTGGAAAAACAGCTCTAAAACTTACGGTACCTGTAGAAGGATCTATCTGTCCTGTAACCGTTTCAATTTTACCTTTATGGTCATAGGTTGTCCCGTTTACAAGTTGAAGTTCTACCGGAGGAATATTTTTAAGTTTTTCAGCAAGATTCTCTCCTTCAGTTGTTTGAATAAAGTTTAGGTAATCACTTTCGTTCATCGAGAAAAATGCATAAATCTCATTAATTTGTGAAACTGTGGTTAGCGGAGTAGGATCCCCAGGGCTAACAAGGGCACCTTCACGATAGGGAATAGCTCCAACGTAACCGTCTACAGGGCTTTTTATACTGGCATAACCTATATTGGCGGCAACACTCTGGTAACTAGCCTGGGCTTGTGCAAGCTTCGCTTTTGCAGTTTCTAATTGTACACTACTAATAATATTTTTTTCTACCAGTGGCTTCAGTTTATCTACCTCTACCTGCGCCGCGTTAACATTGGCGCGTGCTGCACCTGCATCCTGGCTCAAAGACTGGGTCTCGAGTTTAAAAAGCAGTTGTCCTTTGTTAACTTTTTGCCCCTCATCTACAAGAACATCTGTAATATACCCTGAAACTTTTGCTCTTACGGCACTGTTTACAACTCCCTCCAGGCTGGCAGGATAAGAGGTATAGCCGGTAATTGTCCTGCTT
Organism: Autumnicola patrickiae; assembly: GCF_031846525.1. NCBI lineage: Bacteria > Pseudomonadati > Bacteroidota > Flavobacteriia > Flavobacteriales > Flavobacteriaceae > Autumnicola > Autumnicola patrickiae. The sequence continues at coordinate 25,068 of NZ_JAVRHM010000022.1, read as the reverse complement.
GGCACCTCCAATACAGGATAAGGTGCCGGGCCCTGCGCCTGTTGCTGCTGGCCTGCATTGTCCCCACAGGAGATCATAATAAGGACGCCGGTAATGGCGATAATATATTTAAAAATGTTTCTCATTTTTGGTAGCATTGATGGTTATGATATTTCTAATTCTGGATTTCTGATATTTTGGCTATGGTGCTTCTTAAATTCTCCTTTTGGCGCAAGAGGTAGTCCTTAAAAAGTAGTGGCACCTTTCCTGTTTTCTTGTACTTTTCAGGGTTATAAGTAGAATTAAATTCTGTGATTTTTTCCACCATTTTAAGTTCTTCGGAAATGTTCTCCAGGTAAGTTTCCAGCGTATTTTGTAAGTACGTTCTGTTACCTCGGAAATAACGTTTCCTGTCGCCCGTCTTGGTGAAATATTCAACTTTTTTTAACTGAAGAAGAAGATTTAATTGTGTAGAAACCGAACTTTTACTGGCTTCGGTAATAGCCATTATTTCATCAAAAGTGTGGCCCTCCTTGGGGGAAAGGATCATGATAGCATATATCCTTGCAGCCAGTGGGGCTAACTGATTGGTCCTCTCGAAATGAAGACCAATTTCTTCAATTAGTTTGCTTTTTTCTGCTGAACAGCTCATTCAATTTTTTTAGAAATTATGAAGCTGCAAATATATTCTTGGTTCGGAACTTACCGAACCAATAAAACCTAATTTATTGTTAAAATTAGCTTCCGGAGAATTTGAAGAAATTCAGGTTGTTGGATTTTATAACATACCCCACCCGTATCATACTTCTAAACTGGTCATAGTCAAGTAGACTCTCCCCGTAGCCATTGTACCACTCCAGCATGAGATATTGGTTGGTCATTTTAAAAGGATTATAAAATAATTGTGCTCTTACCGAACCTTTCCAATCGTCCAGATTACTGCCCTTGCGAAGCTGTAAATCCATAGTCCATTTTTCAGGTTGTAAATCGTAAGAAAGATTTACTTCCCCATAGCCCATATACTCAATTAAGTCTGGATTATCGATTTTATAGCTAAATGGGAGCCAGGCTTTTACCCTAAGGGAGGTTCTGCTGCTTAAATCAGTTTCAAAACTAAGCGACAGCCTGTTCCAGGTCCTGGAATAAATGCTGTCCCGGCCGTTGGATTCATGTTCATATTGCAGGTAGGCCATAGCCATAAGCTTGTTGTCTTTGTTAAAGATAGGTTTTCCAAGACCTATACCGGGATTGAAATTAATATCTGAAAACGGACTCGAAAAGCTGTACAGATCCCAAAATGCTTTTTGTGTATAAGTGAGGAAAAGATAGGTGTTTAGAGGAAGCGTATTTCGTGAAAGCAGTTGCTTAAAACTTATCTGGTATTTTGCATCAGAATTATCTGAAACTGACCTGCTTAACGGAACACCTGAGATAAAATAATTATTTTTATGAATAGAAAATGCAGGCATCTTTTCTATCGTATCGTCCACCTGTTCTCTGGTTAAACCCTGTGCATTAGCAGAAAAAATAGTACAGAAAAGAAGGCTGAAACTCAGGTAATGGAAAAACTTCATAGATTTTTTGCCAAAGTTAAAAGCTCTCTATAAAAGATGCGATTATCAACTTCTAATTCTATGTTAAAGATGTTTTAAACGAAATAATTCCGTAACCCGAATTTACATTTGTCTGGAAAACCGAAAAATTATTCGCCGTAAATCCCAATTTCCAGTTCGCCTTTTCTATTCATTTTAGCTCGGTACATCCCAGCAGTATTAAATTCCATCGCAACATTTCCTTCATGGTCGATAGCGATAATTCCGCCGTCGCCACCTAAATCCGGAATTTTCTCCTGAATAACTTCACTTGCAGCTTCCTGCAGTCTCACCCCTTTATATTCCATCATTGCAGAAATATCGTGCGCCACCATCCCGCGGATAAAAAATTCCCCCCAACCGGTGCTGGAAACCGCACAGGTTTTGTTGTTGGCGTAAGTTCCGGCGCCAATAATTGGTGCGTCACCAATACGAGTGTACCTTTTGTTGGTCATCCCGCCGGTGGAAGTCCCTGCAGCAAGATTTCCGTTTTTGTCGAGCGCGGCGCAGCCCACAGTTCCAAATTTGGAATCTTTAATATACGGGTCGGTAAATGCCGTTTTTCCGTCGTGATCCAGTTCAGTTTTTTCGCGGTCCTTGATCCGTTGAAGACTTTTAAACCGGTTCTCTGTGTAGAAATATTCCGGATCTACAATTTCAATTCCCTGTTCCTGCGCAAAACGTTCGGCACCTTTGCCGGCAAGCATCACATGTTCAGAATTTACCATTACTTCATAAGCCAGATTTATCGGATTTTTAATGGTCGTCACACCCGCAACCGCGCCTGCATTTAAAGTTTCGCCGTCCATAATAGAAGCATCCAGTTCGTTGGTTCCCTCGTTAGTAAAAACAGCGCCTTTTCCGGCGTTAAAAAGCGGAGAATTCTCCATTACGTTGATCGTTCGTTGTACCGCTTCCAGCGCCGTGCCTCCATTTGCCAAAATTTCGTGTCCGGTCCTGATGGCTTCCTCAAGTTTTGCTTTATAAGCGTTTTCCAAAGAATCACTCATGTTTTCTTTTAATATAGTTCCTGCGCCGCCATGAATCACGATGCCGAAATTGGGAACAGAGTCTGTTTCTTTTATACTTTCTGAATTTTCTTCGGAAGTGGTTCCTGCTTCGGCAGAAATATTTTCGTTACAGGCAAAGCAAAGGCATAAGCTGAATAGGAAGAGTATTTTTTTCATCTGATCAATTATTTACTATAGGCCGATAATTGGCATTTCTGGCACTACGCCGAAAGTTAGCAAAAACTTTAGGTTGTTCGTAGTTTTTTGTTCTTAGTTCGTAGTGGAAAAAACTTCCAGGAAATCGAAAAGAAATGGCTCTTCATTTTTCACTCCTTCACTTTTTCCCTTCTCTGTAGGTCAAAAATTGCCATTTTTAGCACCTCCTTATGTCCGGAAATAAGTCTTTATTCCTGATTCTTGCAGCGCAGCGGTCTTGATTCCCGCTCAAAACTGCTTATTTCAGTCCTTCACCCTTCACTCTTTCAATCTTTTCCTTCGCTGTAGGTCGATAATTGCCATTTTGAGACACCCTTTTAATGGAGAGAGGAAAGGGAAAGCATTTTTTTGCATGTACCATGCCGGATGTGGCACCTGCTTTTGCTTGTGATCCGATTTAATTGAAGTCGAAATTTATATGAACTCGCCCTTTCACTTGTTCACTCTTCCACTCTTATTCTCTACAAAAAACCTGTTGCACACCATAAAACTTCCATTCAGAAAAAAATAAACTCTATAAACTGTGATTTATTTCCATTTTTCTACACTAATTAGTTGAAGTTTAATTTTTCGATGGATAAAAAGAACCAATTCATACAAGTAGTTAAAAAAAACGAAGGACTAATTTTTAAAGTAGCGATGCTTTATACCAATAACCTTCACGACGGGGAAGATCTGTATCAGGAAATTGTATTTCAGCTTTGGAAATCTTTTGATTCTTTTAATGAACAGTCAAAACTAAGTACCTGGATGTATCGGGTTGCCATGAATACTGCTATTTACAATTTGAAGCGCAGTAAAAGAAAATTGGACACTGTGCCTATTAATCTGGAAACAGTGGGCTTTGCTGAAGTATCGGAAAGGCCGGAGGAGGAAAGGTTAAAACTGCTTTATGAGCATATACAAATGCTGAATCTATTGGAAAAAGGAATCATCCTGCTTTTTCTTGAAGGAAAAAGCCACAAGGAAATTGCTGAAATTATTGGTGTAACTACCAGCAATGTCGGAACAAAGATTTCCAGAATCAAGGAGAAACTGAAAACACAAATCATTAAAAAATAAGATAATGGAACTGGAAGAAATGAAGAATACCTGGCAGGAAATGAGTAAAAGATTGGAAAATCAGGAAATACTAACGAATCAAATCATAGAAAAAATGACAAAGGAAAAATACAACAGCAAATTTAACACACTTCACTTTTATGAAATTATAGGTGCTGTGATATGCTACGGCAGCGCTTTATTTCTAATTGTCAGTTTTCATAAACTAGAGGAATGGTACTTAATGGTTTTTGGGGTTATAGCGCTGCTATCGTTACTGGTATTGCCAGTGTTGGCTTTAAAGAAGATTGGTAACATGAAGAAACTGGACATCGGCAATAACAGCTATAAAGATGTTTTAATCAAGTTTCAAAAATCTAAAATCGATTTACTATTCACTCAAAAAATTATCTTTTATATAAGCTTAGTTTTAGCCGTTATTATTTTACCTGTCACTTCAAAAATATTTAGAAATAAAGATCTATTCGACTCCGAACTCATTAATAATTTGTGGATTTATATTCCGGTACTTTTAATCTTCCTGTTCTTTCTTTCGCGTTGGGTATTTAAAGGTTACAGGAGTGCAACAAGTTCTGCTGAAGATGTTTTAAGAGAAATGGATAAATAAGTCCGGTGTCTATAACCGAAGAAACGGAAAGAACACCTTCCATTTTCAATAAACGAATTTCAGTGGTTGTGATGCAAACTTTGCGCTGTGTTAACAGGAAACAGAACAGAGGCGAAGTCTTTGTTCTTGTTTCTTGCAGCGCAGCGGTCTTAATTTTACTTTTTAACTCTTTTCCTTCTCTGCAGGTCGAAATTGCCATTTTTAGCACTTCACTATTTTTATTGTTAGAAATTAAGTTTTTATTCCTGTTTCTTGCAGCGCAGTGGTCCTGATTCTCTTTTTTTCGCACCAGCGATAGCAGCGTAAAGCCCGCAGGAGCTTTTTTTGCGACGAGGACTTGCAGCGGATAGCGCGGTGCTGTTGCAGCGTAGCGGAAACGGCAGGTGCCATAAGTATTATTAACTTCAGTTAACACTTTGTTGTGGAGAATGCTTAATTTTAGAGTATAAAACCGAAAATATGGCTATTAATAAACCTTTTAACCTGAATAAATGGATCGATCAAAACCGGCATACGCTTAAACCGCCGGTGGGAAACAAGAATCTTTACAAGGAATCCGGCGATTATATCGTGATGGTTGTTGCCGGGCCTAATGCTCGAAAAGATTATCATTATAACGAAACGGAGGAGTTATTTTACCAGCTGGAGGGGAATATAAGAGTGCATGTTCAGGATAATGGGGAGAAAAAGACGATGGAATTAGGGCCGGGAGATATGTATCTTAATCCGGCGAAGGTTCCACATTCTCCCGTTCGTAACGAAGGTTCTATTGGACTTGTTGTGGAACGGAAAAGGAAAAATGAAAGCGGCAAGGACGGACTTTTATGGTTTTGCGATAATTGCAATAATAAGCTGTACGAGGTTTATTTCCCGTTGGAGGATATCGAGAAAGACTTTTTAAAGCATTTTAAACATTTCTACAGTAGCAAAGAATTGCGTACCTGTAATAATTGCGGGGAAGTAATGCCGGTAGATCCACGTTTTGTGGCTGATGTGGAGTAGAATTCTGTTGTTATAAGTAGTCTTTAAAGAGTATTAAATATTCTTAAAGATTGTCGCCTCCTAAATTATATTGCGTATTTTAGAAATAGAGTTTTAACCTTAAAAAATGAAGATATGAGTTTATTTTCTGAAGAAAATGCTGAAAAGGAACATAATAAACGTCAAAAGAAGTTTAAGAAAAAAGATGTTAATAAAGTTATAGCAGAGGAAGAAAAAATTAAAGCCAAATTCGAAAAGAAAGGGACACTTAGCCGATATTTTGGGGATGTGCAACTTCTATTTTCACTGGTGAGGGATTACGCTAATGGAAGTTACAGGGAAATGCCATGGAACATTGTCGCTTCTGTTGGTGGGGCTTTGCTTTACGTGCTTTCTCCAATAGATCTTATTCCTGACTTTATTCCTGTTATAGGTTACCTGGATGATGCTGCAATAGTGGCTTTTTGTCTTAACCTTATCGAAAAGGATCTTGCAGCTTATAAAGTCTGGAAAGACGGTACGGCAGAAGTCGAGGCCTAATCAGCGTATTTACTAATAATCAATCAAGCGGAGTGGATCAGTTCGTAATGGCGGACTTCCTGATCAAAACTCCGCATCATTTTTTGTGCTTTTTCTGAAACCACGGCAAGATGAATTTCTTTTCCGGCAAAAGCTTTGATGGCTTCTCTGGAGGTCCATTCTGAAATAAAAATATACTCAGGAAAATCACCATCATCTCTACGCCTTATACTTGCACCCCGAAATCCTTTTAAAGTAGCCAAATGCGGCAGGATTTCTACCTTTAAGTAATTTACGTAATTTTCTTCTTCTCCAGGTTTTACCCTGCAGGACCAATATCTCGAAATCATTATTTTTTAAAGTTTTAAGCTCTAAAAGCGATAACCCACACTAAATCCTGCATTAAATTCCAGTGCAGAAAAGCGTTCTTTTACTTCGTTACTAAAATTTCTTCCGATATTAGCGTAAGGACCCAGGACAAAAGAGTCGTTAAAATTCCATTTGTAGCCGCCACCAATACCTATAATAAAAGCACCCATATCTGTTGCCCGCCGCACATCATTTTCTTCTATTTGCACTACTTCTACAAATTCGCCCGTTCTAATTTTAGCAAAGGGATTTGCAAATAACCCTGATCCGGAATTTTCTGTTCCAAAGTAGAAATTGTACCCCAGTTTAAAGCTGGTAGTATTAAATTGTCGGGATCCTTTTTCTGAATGATAATTCATTCGATCGTTAATAAGGATTTCAGCATCAATGGATTGGTTGTTGTCCATAAAACGCTCATAACCTATTTCTACTGAAGCAATTGCAATGGTGTTTCCTATGTTAAGTTTTAGTTCATTTTGCGTATAATCAATCTGCGCAAAACTGTTTTGGATGATAAAGAAACCTGCAATTACTAAAAGAATATTTTTCATAGCTGTTGTTTTTATAAAAATAGGAACTATTTTTTATTTAAAGTTAAAGCTGCTGCTATAAAGAAAAACCGCTCCAGGTAGAAGCGGTTTCTGTCTTTATAATATGTGCAGGATTAAAGCGTACCGTTTGGTGCAACCCATTTAAACTGGTGTTGATCCTTTGGCACGGCAATACGATCTGCAATACGGGCCATCCTGTCTGGCATTTTCATTAAATAATCCCTGGCTTTTTCTGCTTCGTCTGTTAACGAAGTCATCTTATCGATTTCCCAGTAACTATTCAATTTCCTCAGGATTTCAATATAATCATAGGTGGTATAAACACCCAGCCGCTGAGCAGCATTGGAGAAATTCTCAAATGCTGAAGCTATACCTTCTCCAGATTCCCTGATAAATTGTGCAGGCATCACGATTTTCTTCTTCATCATATCCTCAAACGCCAACATCATCTCACTTGGGTCATGTTCAAAAATAGTTTTCACAAACTCACGGTATGCCATATAATGCCTCATCTCGTCTCCGGCAATAATGTTACACATTTTGGCTAGCATCTTATTCCCTTTTTTCTTCGCAAGTTGCCCTACGCGTTTATGGGAAATATTTGTAGCCAGTTCCTGGAAGCTTGTATAAACAAAGTTTCGATAGGGATCCCTTCCAGTCCCAATATCAAAGCCATCGTTAATAAGATGTTGCGTGGTTTTTTCAATTTCTTTCATATCCACTCTTCCGGAGAGGTACAAGTACTTATTAAGGGTATCCCCATGCCGGTTTTCCTCACCTGTCCAATGGCGAACCCATTTTGCCCAGCTGTTCTGTTCTCCTTTGGAAGCACCATGTTGTTGCACACCTTCCATATCCATCAACCAGGATTCGTAGGTAGGCAGGGCTTCCTCAGTTACCATATCGGCAACCAATACCACCCAAAAATCGTATCCCAACTCTTTTGCTTCTTCTCTTATTTGGATTATTTCTTCATTATAATTTTCATGCTGAAGATTAGGTAAAAGATCTGTAGGTTGCCAGATATCCTCAACAGGTATAAGATACTTGTCTATAAACCCATCTACAGATTTCTCTACAGTTTTCATTACTTCTAAACGAACATTCTCTAAGGCCATTTTTCTTCTCTATAAATGCAATTGAACAATAAAACCAGTGCAATTGTATGTGGTTTTTTCTAATAAAAATCTTTAACGGTAGTTACATAAAGTCGCTTCTTTGACTTAATTTGTGATTAAAGATTTGAGGTTCAAAGATAAGAATATGTTAACAGAGTCTATGATAAAAAACTCTTAATTTCTGCCGTTTTCATTAGGGTAAAGCTCAAAAATAGGGTCGCTTTGCCATACTTCTTTTGTATTTACCTCTATGGCAGATAATTTGCCTTTAAAAGCTGCGCCTGTATCTACATTCCACACGCCAGCCTTGTGAAACGGAGTTGATTCATCTATACGGGTAACGGGAGTGTGGCCAATATAAATTTCTTCGAAAAGCTGAAGCCTTTTTGGATAATAACTATTAGATTTTTCCATTTTTGGATCCAGCGCGAGAACCGTTTCCCATAAAGTTCGGTCCCAGTAAAATCCTGTATTATGATATTCGCTTTGCGGCCCGTGCTGGTTAGTAAAACCTGCATGTACAAAGAGCCTGTTTTGCTTATCGATATAATAATTCATCATTTGCTGAAAAAACTCGATGTGGGCTTCTTTTTCTTCTAAAGTAAAATTGCGGTAGGCATCCATGCTGGACTGGCCGCCGTGTTGTAGCCATTTCTCGTTTAGCTCCCCTGTTTTGAGCCAGCGGTGCACAAGATCATCATGGTTGCCGCGAATAAAGATGCATGTATTTTGCTTCGCAAGTTCAATGAGATAAGAAACAACATTGGCAGAATCGCTCCAGCCATCTACATAGTCGCCCAGAAAAATGATTTCATCTTCCGGGGTGATATCTACCCTTCTAAGAAGCTGTACGAGCGCCTTCAATCCACCGTGAATATCACCTATTGCTATTTTTCTGCTCATTTAATTATATTTTACTTTTCTCAAAATTCGCATACTTTCCTTATAAGAATGGTATACCTGTGGGCTATGCTTTTTTAAATACGGTTTTGCTTCTTCCAGCTTATGGATAGCGTCTTCAAAGTTATTCAAATAACACAATAAATAAGTAGAAGGCAAATTTCTTAAATCCCTTTCCTGAAATTTATTTAGTGGTAAATTCTTCTTTAACCGCTGGATTAATGCATTGTTGATGTTGTAAATATGGTGCATGGTTTTTTTGTCAAATTTCGGCGGATCAAAAAGTAATTTACTTTGTATCTCGTAGCTTGCGTTATCCCGGAATTCTATGCATACTTCTTCCAGTGGATAATACTTGAAGCTGTCGTGCAGTCCCAGATGGACATATTCTATAATTGTGAAAGAGTCTTCTTCTACATTTATACTCACTTCATCTAAATCTGAATAAAACAATTTCACCTGCTCGTTTATCAGTTCAATATCTACCCTGGAAAAGTAGACATTGTCCTGGCTTTTTTTCTGCTTTCCTGCCCAGCACACCACGAAATATTCTTTAAAAACTTTATAAGTCGGATTAAAATCCTGACGCTTTCTCAAAAAATCAAAAACCCCGTCCAGGGTAAGCTCAATATTATTCTGTGCGTGATTTTCTATGGAAGCGACAATCGGGGAGTTTACATCTTCAATTTTAATGTCGAAATTCTTCGGCATGCTAATGCTACCATCCCGAAGAAAAATAGAGCCGCCGTAATATTTCCAGATGTTTTTTCGTAGTGAACAAATTTTGCCGTGGTTAGGCCTGATGGTTACCAGTCCCACCACAAGATGGTCTGGCAGGTGCGGAAAAGGAATATTTTCATAACTGATTACCGGCGGATTCTGAAGATAGGCATTCACCAGATTTTGAATTTTGCTGTCATCAAAAAAGTCGATGCCAACAATATTATTGTCTTCATCTTCCACACCAATAACTATATACGAATTATTTTCAGGATTAGAATTGGAAAGTGCACAAACGTGTTTTAAAAACTTAGCCTTGCCTTCTTTTTCGCCAAGATTGAGCCGTAGCTTTTTATCATAAAAGCTATTCTCATCATTATGCGCAAGCAGGTTTTTTATTAAAAGACGTTTGTTGATCATTTTTTTAGCTGTATGCTATAAGCTTTTAATCAATGGTGTTTGATAATCATTATAAGATTTCTCTATTTTTAATAAACTAAAGTTTGTTCCTTTTTAACTGATTTTTCTGATTCAGAGTAAAGTTTGATAAGTCATTCATTCCACCAACATTCAAATCCTTCGGCAATATTCCATAACAGATCCAAATATATCAATCTGTTCCTTTAGCAAATTGCTTATAGCTTACAGCTTCGGGCTTATAGCTTATTTTTTGTCCACAATAGTACTGCTGGCCTGGGATGTACACATCACTAAAAGATCTGCAATGTTCACATGGGAGGGCCTTGTCACTACAAACCGGATAATTTCCGCAATATCTTCAGGTTGTAAGGCTTTAAATCCTTCATATACTTTCTTCGCTTTTTCCTTATCTCCTTTAAATCGTACTTCGCTAAATTCTGTTTCCACCATTCCCGGATTTATTGCTCCAATGCGGATTCCTTTTCCATTTAAATCGAGGCGCATTCCCTGTGTTATGGCATCCACCGCATGTTTACTGGCGCAATAAACATTTCCGTTGGGGTAAACTTCTTTTCCTGCGGTAGAGCCGATGTTAATAATATGTCCTGTAGACCGCTCAATCATCTTCGGAATAATTGCTTTGGAAATATAAAGCAGTCCCTTTACATTAATATCAATCATTGCATCCCAATCTTCAATGTTTCCATCCTGAATAGGATCTAGGCCATGAGCATTTCCGGCATTGTTGATCAGGATGTCGATATTTGCCATTTTTAGAGGTAAACTTTTAATGTTGCTAAAAACTTCTTCTTTATTGCGCACATCAAAATTTAAAAGATGTACAGCGCATTTATTCTGAAGTTCCTGTTGCAGTTCTTCCAATTTTTGTTGTCTCCTTCCGCAGAGGATAAGATTAAAACCTTCTTCAGCAAAAATCCTGGCTGTTGCTTTGCCTATCCCGCTGGAGGCTCCTGTAATTAGTGCAGTTTTCATATATGTGTCAATTAGCTGAAAGTACTAAAGTAATACGCCTGAAATATTAATATGAGGTTAACCCTTGTTAAATTTCGTTAATCTTATCTACTCGGCAAAATTCGGAACACAAATAGCCGTTATCCCCCTAAATCAATTAAAACTAATATGAAAATGACCCTAACAAATTTAAGAATGAAGAGTGCTCTTGTATTGAGCTTTCTAGCCTTTACCCTGTTTAGCTGTAGTGGTGATGATAATGGTACCGCCGGAGAAGATACAGCCCAGTTGACGGTGAGTATGACAGATGCTCCCGGAGATTTTGATGCTGTATTCATAGATGTGGAAGATGTAATGATCAAAACAGATATGGATGGTACAGAAGATGAAGGCTGGGAAAGCCTTGGTGAGGTAAATACGGGCAGGTACGATTTGCTGGAACTAACTGGTGGAGTTACACAGGTTCTTGCAGATGTGGAAGTGCCCGCCGGTTACCTGGGACAAATAAGATTGGTTCTTGGTGATGATAATGCTATTGTTGTTGATGGTGAAGAAACTGCAATTGCCGTTCCCAGTGCACAGCAATCTGGTTTAAAGTTACAGGTAGATCAGGAGCTGGAAGCTGGTGAACAATATGTTTTCCTTTTAGATTTTGACGTAGAAGAATCAATAGTGCGACAAGGTAACGGAGGATTTTCTTTAAAACCTGTTATAAGAGTTTCTGCACAAGCAGGCGCTGGTGCTATAGAAGGAGAAGTTCATCCTTCAGAAACCCGAAGTCTTGTAAGGGCACAAAATGCCTCTACTACAATTTCAGCTTATACAGATATGGAAGGTAATTTTAAAATACACGGTGTACCTGCCGGAACTTACAAAATCACCGTAATACCAGATGTGGCATCAAATTTGCCAGAATTCGAGGAAGACAATGTGGTAGTTGAGGCCAACGAGACAGTTAATCTGGAAACGCTTTATATAGATTAAGCTTTTAGATTTTACAAAACCTTTAAGAGCGGCCTCATTGAGCCGCTCTTATTTTTTAACCTATAATTAACAAGTAAGAAACTAATTAATTTTCAATTTGCGACCTAGTTTCCTTGTATGTATATTCACGACTTTAAAATAAAAAGCGATGATAGAAAATGATTCTTCGGTAGACATTGCCAGCCTTAATGAGAGAATTGAAAGGGAAAGTGCCTTTGTAGATGTTCTAACCTCAGAAATGAACAAAGTAATTGTAGGCCAGAGACACATGGTAGAGCGCCTGCTTATTGGTCTTCTTGGTCAGGGGCATATTTTGCTAGAGGGGGTTCCGGGTCTTGCGAAAACCCTTGCCATTAATACGTTGTCCCAGGCAGTTCAGGGAAGCTTCAGCAGGGTTCAGTTTACTCCAGATCTTTTACCGGCAGATGTTGTGGGAACGCTTATTTATAATATGAAGCTTAACGACTTCAGCATTAAGAAAGGGCCGATATTTGCCAATTTTGTGCTTGCAGATGAGATTAACCGTGCCCCGGCAAAAGTCCAGTCTGCTTTACTGGAAGCCATGCAGGAGAAACAGGTGACCATCGGGGATGAAACTTTTATCCTGGATCGTCCATTCTTAGTAATGGCAACTCAAAACCCCGTGGAGCAGGAAGGAACTTATCCTTTGCCTGAAGCACAGGTAGACCGTTTTATGCTGAAGACGGTGATTAAATATCCGCAAATGGCCGAGGAGCAATTAATAGTTCGTGCAAACCTGAAGGGCGCTTTTGAAAAAGTCAATCCGGTGGTGAGCCTGGAACAGATTGCCCGAGCACAACAGGCTGTTCGTGACGTTTATATGGATGAAAAGATTGAACAATATATTCTGAATATCATTTTTGCCACCAGAACTCCGGAAAAATATAAACTTGAAGAAATTAAACCGCTTATCAGTTTCGGAGCTTCTCCAAGGGGAAGTATTAACCTTGCCACTGCTGCAAAGTGTTACGCTTTTATTAAGCGAAGGGGTTATGTAATTCCCGAAGATGTAAGAGCAGTTGTCCACGATGTGCTAAGACACAGGATTGGAATCACTTACGAAGCCGAAGCAGAAAATATCACTTCTGATGACCTTGTAAGCAAGATTGTAAACGAAATTGAAGTACCGTAACAATTGGCAATTATCAGTTAACAATGATCACTCGAGTGACTGGTTATTGAAAATTGTTTATTGAAGAAATATGGATACAAAGGAACTCCTTAAGAAAGTACGAAAAATTGAAATTAAAACCCGCCGCCTTAGCGATCACGTCTTTGGTGGTGAGTATCATTCTACTTTCAAGGGCCGCGGGATGACCTTTAGTGAAGTCCGGCAGTATCAGTTTGGTGATGATGTAAGGAATATCGACTGGAATGTAACCGCACGTTACAGCGAACCTTTTGTAAAGGTTTTTGAAGAGGAGAGGGAGCTTACCATGATGCTTGTGGTAGATATTTCGGGATCTGAAATGTTTGGGACAGAAAAGCAGTTTAAAAAAGATGTGATTACCGAGATTGCAGCCACGCTTGCTTTTTCTGCGACAAAGAATAATGACAAAATTGGTCTTATGCTGTTTTCAGACAAGATTGAATTATATATACCACCAAAAAAAGGACGTTCGCACGTTCTAAGGATCATCAGGGAACTGCTGGAGTTTAAACCTGAAGGTAAACAAACCGATATTGCTGGTGCGATTAAATATCTGTCAAATGTTATGAAGAAGAAAGCTATCGTTTTTATTCTTTCAGATTTTATGGCAGAAGATTATCAGCAAACATTGAAGATAGCGGCGGGGAAACACGATGTAACCGGAATCCGGATTTACGACAGGCATGAGGAGGAAATTCCAAATTTAGGTTTGGTACAAATGTTGGATGAGGAAACCGGGGAATCCATTACGGTTAATACCGGTTCAAAATCTGTACGTAATAGTTACGCAAAAAATTACAGAGACAAAGTAAATTATTTTCGGGAAAGCTTCACCCTTAGTGGTGCCGGCACGATCGAGAACAGGCTGGATGAGAGCTATGTAAAGAAATTACTCGGCTATTTTAAGAGAAGAGCATAATCAATATGAAAAAAGGAAGTTCATATTTTAATAAGAGAACAATATTGCAGCAAATAAACGGTAAGAGGAGGTGCAGCGGCATTTTCTCTTTTTTCTTGTTTCTTTTTTCTTTGCTTGCTTCAGCTCAGCAACCACAGGTTTCAGCAGAAATTGATTCCACCAGTATTAAAATAGGAGAACAGATAATATACAGTATTTCTGTAGAGGCAGATTCTACTAATCTTGTGGTATTTCCTGAAGGGGAAACTTTTTCTCCTCTGGAAGTAGTAGAATCCATGACCGCCGATACTTCCCGAATCGAGAATAGATTCCTGTTACTAAAAGAATATTCCCTCACGCAGTTCGATTCCGGCACTTACACCATTCCGCAGCAAAGTGTGATCATTAACGACAGGGAGTATCTAACAGATTCCATGTTGGTCGAGGTTTCTACTGTAGTGGTAGACACCACTAAACAAAAAATGTATCCTATAAAACCTTCGGTAGAAGCACCTTCGGGTTTTTCTATTCCTGCGTGGATCTGGTGGGTACTGGCGATAATTGCCATTTTAGCGCTGCTGTTTTATTTTCTTCGGAAGAAAAGAAAGGCTGAAAAGGAAAAAGAGTTACCGCCTTACGAACAGGCAATGCTGGAGCTAAACAGGCTTGATGAATCCAATTTACTGGAGCAAAGGGAGGTAAAAGAATATTACTCACAACTCACATTTTCCGTAAGGAAGTATTTGGACAGGAAAGTTTATGACCGTGCATTGGAAAGCACCACCAGTGAACTTATCGCTTACCTGGAAATGCAACGCGACTCCGGAAATTTAAAATTGGACAAAAAAACCATCAATAACCTGCAGCTTATCCTGCAACGTGCAGATTTGGCGAAATTTGCCAATTCCAGGCCCGATGTTATTACTGCAAAGGCCGACAGGTCTAAAGTAAAACATATTGTAAATGATGTAAAAACCTCTATTCCGGCGCCATCTGAGCAGGAACTTATGCAGGATGAGGCATACCGGCAACAGAAGCTTAAGCAGCGCAGAAATAAACGTATTATTATTGGGGTGGTTATAGGTGCTTTTGCTCTCGTTATAGCGGTTACGGCACTTGTGGCTACAAAAGGATATACTTATGTTAAGGACACTTATCTGGGACATCCTACTAAAGAATTACTGGAAGGGGATTGGATACGGAGCGAATATGGATATCCGCCCGTGGCAGTTACAACACCCCAGGTTTTAAAGCGGGGGGAAATAGATTTACCAGACGAAGCCAAACAAATGCTTATAGGCAGTGAAACATTTTTGTATGGCAGCCTTATAAGTAATTTTTATACGGTAGTAACTACTATGCAGTTTAATGAGCAGGTGGAATTTAATCTGGAAACTGCTGTGGATGGTATTTATGCTTACCTGGAAAACCAGGGTGCCAAGAATATTATTATGAAGAGGGAGGAGATCACCACCATAAATGGAGCTAAAGGTATACGCGCATTTGGGACTTTGGAAATTGAAAATCCGGTAACGGGAGAATTAACTTTAAATGAATATGAAATTTTAAATTTTGCTGAAAACCAAGGCTATCAGCAAATCACCATTATTTTTAATGAAGATGATGTTTATGCCGAAGAAATCGCTCAACGTATTACAGATTCGGTAGAATTAAAAAATTTGAATAACTGATGTTTACAAATTTCACTTTTGAAGATCCGCAGTTTTTCTGGCTTTTGCTGCTTTTGCCAATAGCCATAGCCTGGTATTTCTGGAAGCGGAATAAGCAAACAACGGAACTGAGGATTTCTTCTATCAAAGGTTTTAAAGCACAAAGCAGCCTTTTAGCAAAGCTTAAACCTTTACTTTTTGTGGTGAGATTGCTTATTCTCACTTTAATAATAACAGCAATGGCGAGACCCAGAACCGTAGATGTCTCTACCAGGACCAGCAGTACACAGGGTATAGATATTGTAATGGCAATAGATGTGTCTGCCAGTATGTTGGCGCGGGATTTACAGCCAAACAGGTTAGACGCACTTAAAGACGTGGCAAAGGAATTTGTAAAAGACCGTCCAACAGACAGGATAGGTCTGGTAGTTTATGCTGGTGAAAGTTTTACCAAAACCCCAATTACCAGCGATAAAGAAATTGTGTTAAGTGCGCTGGAAGATATCGAATATAATGATGTTTTGCAAAATGGTACGGCAATAGGGTCGGGACTGGCGACTGCTGTTAACCGGATTAAAGACAGTGAGGCAGAAAGTAAAGTAATTATTCTATTGACAGATGGTGTTAATAACTCCGGCTTTATAGATCCAAAAATTGCCAGCGAGCTGGCGGTGGAATTCGGGATTAAAGTTTACACAATAGGTGTTGGAAGTAATGGAATGGCTTTATCTCCCATAGGAATTCTCCCCAACGGAAGGTTTCAATATGGAAACAGTAAGGTGGAAATAGATGAAGCCTTGTTGCAGCAAATAGCTGATGCTACAGGTGGTAAATATTTCAGGGCAACAGATAATGAAAAGCTGGAGCAGATTTATGCTGAAATTGATGAACTGGAAAAAACAGATATCGAAGAGTTCAGATATTATAATTACGATGAAAAATTTCGTCCGTTGGTGTTACTGGCAGGCGGATTGCTGTTATTCGAAATATTGCTGAGGTATACTTTATTCAGAAGCTTTGTATAGAAATGGTTGTAGGGATTAAAAGCAGGTATTAAGAATTAATAGCATTAACTAGTTTAAAAAATGGTTTTAGAAGAGAAAATATATTTCTGGCTTTTACTTGCCATTCCGGTGGTTGTACTGCTATTCTTGATCCTTGTTTTCTGGCAAAGGCGGACACAAAGGAGATTTGCAGATTCAAATTTATTAGCATACCTCACTCCGCACAAATCAAGGTTTAAACCTGTCTTAAAATTAATTGTGCTGTTACTTGCTATTGCCAGTCTGGTGGTAGCTCTTGTCAATCCAAAAATTGGAACATCGCTGGAAACGGTAAAGCGTGAAGGTGTGGATATTGTTTTTGCAATAGATGTTTCCAAAAGTATGGAGGCAGAAGATATCGCCCCCAACAGGCTGGAAAAATCGAAACAACTGGTGACGCAAATACTGAACAGCCTTGGTAGCGACAGGGTTGGGATTATTGCTTATGCAGGAAGTGCATTTCCCCAATTGCCTATCACCACAGATTATGCTGCGGCCAAGATGTTTTTGCAGGCACTTAATACAGATATGATTTCTTCGCAGGGAACAGCTATTGGTGATGCCATAGACCTTGCGACAACCTATTATGATGATGAGCAGCAAACCAACAGGGTCTTATTTATAATTAGTGACGGGGAAGACCATGAAGGGAATATGGAAAATGTTGCTGAAGAGGCTGCGGAAGCGGGAATTAAAATAATTACAATTGGTGTGGGAACCGAGAAGGGTGGACCTATACCTATAAAGAGAAACGGAGTTGTACTTAATTATAAGAAGGATAATGCAGGAGAAACTGTAATTACCAAACTTAATCCCGGTACGCTCCAGGAAATTGCTTCTGAAGCTAACGGAGAGTACATTGAAGGAAATATGACAGCGCAGGTGACAGATGAGGTTCAGGAAATTCTGCAGAATATTGAAAAATCAGAATTTGAGGCAAAACAATTTGCAGATTTTCAGTCACAGTTTCAGTGGTTTTTGGCATTAGGATTGTTATTATTGTTTTTGGATATATTTTTGCTGGAACGTAGTACGGCATGGATCAGGAAGTTGAATCTTTTTAATGAAAGAAAGCGAAAGGAGGATTAATATGAAATATAGTCTGAAATTTAAAAATATAGCAGCATTACTTTTTGTAGCCTCAATTTCTTGTTTAACTGTACTTTCAGCTCAGGAAAGCCCAAAGAAAATTGAAAGGGAAGTAAACGAATTTTTGCGGGAGGCTCAGGATGCAATGGGAGAAAATGATTTCGCTTCAGCAGAAGCATCCTACAGAAAAGCCATTGCCAAAGATCCGTCCAACACTGCAGCAAAATATAACATGGGGAACCTATACTACAATAGAGAGAAAACCCCTGAGGCCGCAAATAGGTTAAAGCAGGCAAATGAAATTTCGGGAAGTAAGGAAGAAAAGCACCGGATTAATCATAATTTGGGAAATTCTTTTATGAAGCAGAAGAAATATGAGGAAGCTATAGAAGCTTACAAGAATGCTTTACGAAATAATCCTTCAGATGAAGAAACCCGCTATAATTTAGCTTTGGCTAAGAAAATGCTGGAAGAAGAGGAGCAAAATCAGGATCAAAACCAGGACCAGAACGAAGATCAGAATCAGGACGAAAATCAGGATCAACAGGAAAATCAGGATCAACAAAATCAGGATGGTGAAGGTGGGGATAATGAGAACGAAGACAGCCAGCCTAAGGATGAAGGGGAGAATCAAGATAAAGAGAACCAGGATGAAGGTGATCAGGAAGATCAGGATCAAAAAGAGCAACAGGATAAAGGAGGTGAAAATGGAGATGAGCAAGAGGAGCAGCCTCAACAGCAGCAATCTGTGCAGGGACAATTGTCACCCCAGCAGATAAAGAGTTTGCTGGACGCAATGGATAATGAAGAAAAGAAGGTGCAGGATAAAATAAATGCTGAAAAGGCAAAAGGTGTGAAAGTGAAGTCTGATAAAGACTGGTAATTCTTTCAGGAATGTTCAAAATCCCAATAAGAGGATAGAAGATGAAATTGAAGTTGATATTTATAAGTTTATTTCTGGTAACCGCGAACTTTTTGCAGGCACAGGTACGATTTGAGGCCAGTGTTAGTAAGGAAAAGCTGGGGATAAACGAACGTTTGCGTGTTGATTTCGAAATGAATCAGGATGGCGATAATTTTCGTCCGCCTTCCTTTAACGGCTTTAGGGTTATAGGTGGTCCAAACCAATCTGTTAGCAGAAGTATTGTAAATGGTCGAGCCTCTTACTCCAAAACCTATACCTATTTCCTGCAGCCGGAATCCAGAGGAAATATTACCATAGGACAGGCAGAGATAGAAGTTGATGATAAGATTTATAAAACCTCTCCTATAGATATTGAAGTTACGGCAGCGGTAGATGAGTCTACAGCGGGTTCAGATTCAGATATAGTTGCTTCAGAAAACCTTCATTTGGTGGCAGAGATTTCAAACCCTAATCCTTACCTGAATGAAGCTATAACTGTAGTTTACAAACTCTATGTAAGTCCCAGTATTAGTGTAAGTAACTGGCGTGAAATAGATAACCCAAAATTCAGTGACTTCTGGAGTCAGAATATAGACATTCGACAGCTAAGGGCCGAAAATGGTGAATATAAAGGTCAGCCTTATCGATTTGTAGTTTTAAGAAAAACAGTTCTTTATCCACAGAAAACCGGCGAGTTGGATATTGAACCTTTGGCGCTTTCGGTATCTGTAGATGTTCCCAGTGAAAGAAGGGATATTTTTGGAAGCAGAATATACCGAACTGTTCAAAAAACAGTTGCTGCCGGCAGTAGGACCATTAATGTAAAACCTCTGCCGCAGGCTGGCAGGCCTGCAGATTTTACCGGTGCGGTGGGCGATTTTGATTTTGAAGTTACTACCAGTAAAGATACCCTGGATGCTTCAGAATCTTTAAGGGCTACGGTAGAAGTACGAGGTAACGGGAACCTAAAATTATTTGATCTTCCCGATCTTTCGGTTCCGGCTTCGCTGGAAATTTATGAGCCAGAGCGTTCAGAAAATGTAAATACGAATTTAAATGGGATGCAGGGAAGTATTTCAGAAAATTATACTATTGTTCCCACCAGAAAGGGGAAGTACCCAATTCCTGCTTTAGGATTTTCATATTTTGATCTGGACACTGAAACTTATAAAACTATAACTTCTAAAGAAATCCTGCTTAACGTAGAAGAAGGGCCGGCCCTGGAAACGGGAACTCCGGGAGGTACTTCCAACAGGCAAGCCGTTACAACAAGCGGGGATCAATTTAGGTATATAAAATTAAACGCCAATTTACGTCCACTTCAGCAACAGGAATTCTTTAAATCTGTCCCATTTTGGGGAATGGTTTTTCTGCCGGTTCTCATAATTCCGCTAGTTATCTTCTTCGGAAAAAAACGTGAAGCAATTGCTAACGATGAAACGGGAAACAGAAGAAAACGCGCAGACAAACTTGCCAGGAAATATCTTTCTGAAGCAAAAAAGAACCTGGGGGATCAGGCTGCATTTTATGTAGCCCTGGAGAAGGCAATGCATAATTATTTAAAAGCCAAGCTTCATATCCAAACCAGTGAAATGAGTAAGGATAGGATAAGGGAAGTACTTGCTGCAAAAGGAGCAGATCCAGGTAGTATAGATGATTTTATCAGTCTGCTTGAGAGCTGTGAATTTGCACGTTACACCCCTGCTTCGTCTGTGGCCATGAAACAGGATTACGAAAAAGCAGCAGCAGTAATTTCAACTTTAGACAAACAAATTTAGAAATGAAGAATTTATTTTATATCCTTTTCTTTTTTTCAGCTTCGTTGTTTGCTCAAAATGAGAATTTATTTGAAGAAGCGAATAGTGCTTACGCAGAAGGTAATTATGAGCAGGCAATTGAGAAATACGAACAAATATTAGCATCTGGAGAAGCATCTGCGGCCTTGTACTATAATCTTGGGAATGCACATTATAAATTAAACCATATAGCCCCGAGTATTTATAATTATGAAAAAGCTTTAATGCTGCAACCGCGGGATTCAGATATAAATAATAATATCGAATTTGCCCGTAATATGGCTTTAGATGCTATTGAAGAAGTGGAGCAAACAGGATTTCAGAAATCTATAAACAGTTTTATTTCAAGGTTTAGTGCAGATTTTTGGGCGAAATTTGCCATTTTCTTCTCATTGCTCTTTGCTGCACTGTTTCTCGCATATTATTATATGAACAAACCTCTTGTTAAAAGACTGCTTTTTGGAGGTTCTGTGGTAATGTTAATATGCTGCATTGCCACTATCTACTTTGCTTATTCTAAGGAGGAGATTCAGGAAAATAACCAGTTTGCTATTATTTTTAGTTCGGAAGCACAAGTGCGGAATGAACCTTCGGTAAGAGGCGAAGAAGCTTTTGTTTTGCATGAAGGAACTAAGACAAAAGTTTTGGAAACATACCAGGAATGGATCAAGATTGAACTTGCAAATGGAGACCAGGGCTGGATCTTAAGAAATAATCTGAAGACATTATAGATAATTGATGTTTGTTTAACGATAATGTATAACAAATACACTTGATCGTTAACAAAATTATCTTATTTTTGTTTTTAGTGAAAAAAGTTGCATACATATTATCCTTTATCTTCTTTGTCTTTATTGCGACCCCAATAGTGGTGGTGTGTATAGACAAAACTGTTGATATTTCTGCGGCTTTTCTCGCTAATGAAGAGGAATCTTCTTCGGGAAATAATTTCTTTGAATTTAACTTTGAAGAAAATCATCATTCCAATTACGAAAGCATTCACTTTTTACAAGAGCTAAAAGTTGTGGACCATTATTTTCACATGAAATACCACAATGTCTTTCTGGAAGTAGTCTCACCGCCTCCCAAATTAGCATAACATTTCCCATCTAAAGGATTTTTTAACCCGGTTTAGAAACCGGCAGGATAGATATAGTAAATACCTTCCTTTAAATTTCTGCAATTTTCAATTTTTCATTTTTTTCGTTATTCATTATAAACGGATGATATACTCCGTTATAACCTTATAGATATTATGTTTAAACATCTTAATAAAGATATACCAGCCAGTGTGGTTGTGTTTTTCGTTGCCTTACCACTCTGTTTAGGAATTGCACTGGCCAGTGGCGCGCCTCTTTTTTCTGGTCTTATTGCCGGAATGGTGGGAGGTATTGTTGTAGGTAGCCTTTCTGGCGCACAATTAGGGGTTAGCGGCCCGGCGGCAGGACTCGCTGTTATAGTTCTTGGCGCAATACAATCTCTTGGAAGTTACGATATCTTTCTGTTAGCGGTGGTTATAGCCGGAATTTTCCAGGTAATTCTGGGAGCTTTAAAAGCCGGAATTATCGGTTATTACTTTCCGTCTTCAGTAATTAAAGGAATGCTTGCCGGTATAGGTATAACAATCGCAATATCACAAATTCCAAATGTGTTTGGATTGGGTGGTGACGCATTGGAAAATTTCTCCATTTCCAGGGGAATAGGTTCTGCTTTTAATCAATTTGCAGAATTGATCTCTCTTGGAGCGTTATTAATGACACTGGTGGCCTTGGGAATTCTTTTGCTTTGGGAGAAAGTGCTTTTGAAAAAGCATAAAATCTTCAGTCTTGTTCCTGGACCCCTGGTGGCTGTTGTAATAGGTGTTTTATACTATATTTTTGTGAATGATCCGGTTTGGGGAATACCCGAATCACAATTAGTAACAGTTCCTGTTCCCGAAGATGCTGCTTCTTTTTTAGCACAGTTCACATTTCCTAATTTTGGTGAAATTATGAATGCTGAAGTTTGGGTGGTTGCGATCACCATTGCTATTGTAGCGAGTTTGGAAACATTGTTAAGTGTGGAAGCTATAGATAAACTGGATCCTTTAAAAAGGACTACTCCAACAAACAGGGAGCTCTTCGCCCAGGGAGGTGGTAATATAGTGTCCGGACTTATTGGTGGTTTACCGGTAACCCAGGTAATTGTAAGGAGCTCTACCAACACTATGGCCGGTGGTAGAACAAAAATGTCTGCTATTCTTCACGGTTTTCTTATCCTTATTTCTATTATAATTATTCCAACAATATTGAATAAAATTCCACTGGCAGTTTTAGCGGCGGTTCTTTTGTTGGTTGGATATAAACTGGCAAAACCTGCCTTGTTTGCTCAAATGTATAAACTGGGAAAAGGGCAGTTTCTACCATTCATTATCACGATCTTAGGTGTGGTTTTTGCCGATTTATTAATAGGAATTGGACTTGGGCTTGCCGTAGGAATTGCTGTGATTCTCATTAACAGCTATAAGAACTCACACTTTCTCCATAAAGAAGGATTTGAAAATAATGACGGGCACTATAAAATTACCACTGCAGAAGAATTGAGTTTCTTAAATAAAGGAGCTATCTTAAGGGAATTAAACCTTATTCCTAATGGTTCTTATATTGTATTAGATGTTACGAAAACAAGGGTGTTGGATTATGATGTGCTCGAAATTCTTGACGAATTTTCAATAAAAGCAAAACGGAAGGATATTACGATAAAATTAATTTCAAATAAGGGGGAAATTGAAAACCCGGTCAGCTTCAGGCAATACTTTGGTCTTGATGTTCCAGCCTAAAACAGATGTATAATTACAAAAATTTAAAATATGCAAAACGATAATTTTTATAAGCAATTAAAGGATAATAATAAAGTTTGGGTTGAAGAGCAACTAGCTGAAGATCCTCAGTACTTTGAAAAACTGGCAAAGGGTCAACAACCTCCGGTATTATGGATTGGTTGTGCAGATAGCAGGGTTCCCGCAAATCAAATTGTTGGAGCAAAACCTGGAGAAGTTTTTGTACACAGGAACATTGCCAATATGGTAGTACATTCAGATATGAATATGCTCAGTGTTCTTGACTATGCTGTGAATGCTCTTAAAGTAAAACATGTAATTGTTTGCGGTCATTACGGTTGTGGTGGAGTGCAGGCAGCTATGAAAAATCAGTCTATAGGTCTTATAGATAACTGGATTAGACATATTAAAGATGTATATCGTCTTAATAAAGAAGAGCTGGATGGTCTATCTGATGAAAAAGAACGTTTCGACCGTTTTGTTGAGCTTAATGTAAAGGAACAGGTTTTTGACCTGGCGAAAACTTCTATAGTTCAAAATGCCTGGGATAAAGACCAGGAGCTGCATTTGCACGGTTGGGTTTATGGCCTGGATTCAGGAATTATTAAAGATCTTGAGGTTAATGTGAGCAACGATTCACAGCTGGACGAAGTTTACCAGCTCAATTTCTAGTAAGATACCATTAGATATAAAAGCAAGGCCGGAAATATTTCCGGCCTTTGTTATTTTTCCTTTTTCTTCATTTTCTTTGTTGAACAAGCATTTATCAACTGTGACCTGCCGTTAGTGCTCTTCTAATAATTTTATCGCCCTCAAATTAAAAATACCTGTCAATATCTTTATATGCTGATGGAATTAGTTTTTTTCTATTGTAGTAGAGGCCAATTCCCAGTATGGATATTATTTCTGCAAATAATGATAAATATGAACCTTCAAAACCGAAAGCTCCTCCATTAAGTAAATTTGCCCTATTTATTTCGAACTCAATTAAGGAATAAGTGTCTTGTCCGCTCACATTGAAACCAAGAAGCGTCTGGAATAAATTCCAACTTAAATGAAGTGCAATGGGAAACCATAAGTTTTTAGTGTACAAATAAGATGAACCGAGAACTAAACCCGCTAAGAATAAATTAAACAAAGAAAATAATTCTATATTCGGATTAAGGCTGTGCATTAATGAGAATAAAAAAGACGATAAAATCAAAGCAAGATACTTGTTAAGCGAAGACATGAGATTTCTCAAAATATAACCACGAAAAAGAGTTTCCTCAACTACTGCTATAATTGTAAAGAGTATGATAGAAATAACTAACTCTTTAAGATCGAAATTTATTCGCAGAAATGATATTTCGTCGATCTGAATTAGTAGAAGCCAACTACCTACCATAACTAACAGCCCTATAAAAATACAACAATGAAATCTTTTAACCTGTTTTTAGTTGAAAATCTCAGGTTAATGAAGCTCTCTCTATCTACAAACTTCATAAAAAACCATAACACTAAAAAAGTACCAGCTAAATCAAAAATGCTAATTACTAACTGCTGAATAGAATTTTCTTCGAATTCTATACTTGTCAGATCAGCTCCGGCAATTAGGCCTCCGATAAATTGAAATAGTCCGACAATAATTAGGTATGGTAGAACAAATAATAATATTCTCTGCCAACCTTCACTTTTAT
>NZ_JAVRHM010000021.1:0-66880 GCF_031846525.1 Autumnicola patrickiae | reverse complement strand
GGAATAATTTTCCAGCCAGCTTTTTTATTTTCTAAAGGGGTCAGCATCCGCCGGAATGACAGATACCTAAAAGGTGATCTTTAGAGGGGTCAACTTAGTCCTGAATATCCAGGCATCACTATGACTGGTTAAATGAGCCCATCCACTAGCTAAATAATGTGATCACAATAGATAATCGGGTTGATTACGTAGCTTTCAAAACGATAGAAAATAAATCTTATGTAGGCTTCCCCTATTAGAACTGCTTGATTATAAAAATTATCATAAGATAATTGCCAAAAGGTTATATTCCAGTTTCATTAAACGGTCGTTTTTTGGGTATATAAATTTTTAGGCGAAAACATTTCAATATCAGTTCCATTCTCCGTTTTATTTATTAGTTTTATAAAGTAACCTTTTTTGGAACAGGATATGTTGGTTGGATATGCAAGAGTTTCTACTCAAGATCAAAAGTTAGAATCACAATTAGATTTATTAGAGAAAGAGGGATGTGATAAAATTTACTCAGACGTTGGTAGTGGTGTTCGAGAAGATAGAAAAGGTTTACTAGAAATGTTGGAATTTCTTAGAAGGGGAGATACAGTCATAACATATAAGAATGATAGAATTTTTAGATCTCTAAAGAATATGATTGATCTAATAGACACTTTTAATGAAAAGGGGGTCCATTTTAAAAGCATTAGTGAACCTGAATTTGATACTACATCTGCAAATGGGAAATTTCTTTTACAAATTTTCGCTGCTGTAGCGGAATTTGAAAGAAATCTTATAAGTGAGCGTACAAAAGTGGGCTTGAACAATGCACGAAAACGTAAAAAACTTCTAGGTCGTCCAAAAGGTTTTAAGAAAGATACCATTGAGAAATATCAGTATGCAAAGCATTTGTATGATAATCAAAATCTACCGATAGAAGAAGCTTGCAAACGGGCCGGTATAAGTAAAACTAGTTTCTATAGAGTTGAGAATAAAAATTAGGATGAATTCATTCAACTATCATTTATAATAAACAGTCAAAATGCACAATGGTTATCTCCAGTATTACAAGCCAAATGTATTAATAGGTGTTGTGGTAATTTTTGGTATATCAATTTATCTAGCAAAAGATTTGTAGCCTTCCCTACAGGGGAGGATCAGAAATAGGTGTGATTCTCCACAACAATTTAAAAGTATTAAAAGGATGGTTCATTTGGAAAATGTGGATGAAGAATTATATGAGCAAATAGAAAAAATTGTAAATCCTAAAAACATTAATTAACATGATGTTACTAGACAAAAACGAAAATTCCCTCCCCAAAAGAGTAAAGGAAATTTCAACCGATAATACAGGCAATTTCTATTTTAAATTTTCTTTGGCTGATGCAAGAAATAGTGATCTTGAATTTGTAGGGAGTCGTGAAGATTTTGAAGAATTGAAAAACGAACTAGAAAAGCTCTTAAAATAGTGAGTTATGACTCAATGGGAAAATATAATTTTTGCAGCTCCCCTTATAGAAATAGGGGATAAAGCAAACGATGCAAAAAAATCTACTAGATTTTATGGGAAATTCAAAAATAAAGGGAAGTGGATCTACTGGACGAAAATCAAAGTTGAAAGTTTGCCGGAATCTCACGCAAAACATTTTACAGAATAACATCGGTTGTGTATTAATTAAATATCTAGACCCTCGTATTCCTCAAATTCTAGAATTTCAGGGTAATTTGAATCTGTTTGTTTAAAAACGTCCCTGCTTACAGAATAGGTTTGTAATTCACTTTCCGGAAATTGCACATTCATTATTTCTTTGATGTGGGATTCGGTAAGATCCGGGTTAAGCCATTCTTTCACCAGGATATCATTTAATAAAATAATTTGCCTGGGTTCTGCTGTAGTATTGTGAATTTTAGCAAAGAAGGGAGATCCTTTTTTCGTTAATAGCGAAAATGATACAAAACCGTCCTTTGTAATAGAATATATCCCGGCCACCGACAAGAATTTTTCTTTACTATTCTTAAATAGGATAGGGTATTTTGTTCCCCGGTATTCGTGTGGTTCAAAAAAGGCCGTAATGGGAACAACGCAACGTTTTTCAAAGGCAGAATACTTGTAAATGAAATGGTCGAACAATTCTCACTCCTGGCATTTAGTCCTCCACCCTTACGATTCACTTTTTTATAATAATCATTTTGTTTAGATCCTAGCTGATCATGTGGCATAATGCCCCAAATCGCAGGATTGATTACTGTACTTTCTTGTTCAGGAATGATAAATGCTTCCGGATGGCTATAACCATTCAAATGATAGTTAAATAAATCGGCATCCTCAATTTCCAATTGGGGATTTCTTGTT
Organism: Autumnicola patrickiae; assembly: GCF_031846525.1. Taxonomy (NCBI): domain Bacteria; kingdom Pseudomonadati; phylum Bacteroidota; class Flavobacteriia; order Flavobacteriales; family Flavobacteriaceae; genus Autumnicola; species Autumnicola patrickiae. Next base: position 64,554 of record NZ_JAVRHM010000021.1, on the reverse strand, counting down.
ACCTGGTAATGATCCTCGATTACGGGTAACTTTTCTGTCAGGCTAATATGAACACACATTTATATATTCTTTTGTTTAAAGGTATATCTTTTCTCCTAAAAATTAAATTTGGATAAATTCCTAACAGGTTGGAAAAACTCCTAATTTTGTAAAATGAAAGTGAGAAAAATTTTTGTACAAGAGACATTGGAAATTCTATCTGTGAATAGTAGTGCGGTCCTGTATTTACCTTTAGTTGGTTCTGATATCTCAGCAGGATTCCCATCACCGGCTGATGATCATTTGGATATCGCAATAGACCTTAATCAAGAGCTTATTAAACATAAAGATGCTACTTTTTACGGTAGGGTAAAAGGCGATTCTATGCAGGATGCCGGAATTCATCACGGAGATCTCTTAATTATAGATAAAAGCCTGGAACCAAAAAGTGGTAAGATTGCGGTATGCTTTATTGACGGGGAATTTACTGTAAAACGCATTCAGATTAAAAAGGATGTTATCTGGCTAATAGCGGAAAATAAAAATTACAAGCCAATAAAAGTGACCAAGGATAATGATTTTTTGATTTGGGGAATTGTTATCAATGTGATTAAATACGTTTGATTATGTTCGCCCTGGTTGACTGTAATAATTTTTACGCTTCCTGTGAGCGCGTCTTTAATCCAGCGCTAAATGGAAAACCCGTTGTAGTTCTTAGTAATAATGATGGTTGTGTGATAGCCAGGAGTAATGAGGCTAAGGCCCTTGGTATTCCAATGGGTGCTCCTTCCTTTGAGTATGAAATATTGTTTGTAAAATACAAGGTAAACGTATTTTCATCAAATTACGCTCTTTATGGGGATATGAGCACCAGGGTAATGAACATACTTTCTACCTATTCACCTGATATTGAAATTTATTCCATTGATGAAGCTTTTTTAAAGCTTGAGGGATTTGAGCAGCATTACAATCTAGAGGTATATTCCAAGGAAATTATTCAGAATGTAACCCGGTCAACCGGTATTCCAATTAGTATAGGAATCGCCCCCACAAAATCCCTGGCTAAAGTCGCCAATAAAATCGCTAAAAAATTCAGTTTACGAACCGGAGGTACTTATGTAATCGATTCTGAGGATAAAATAAAAAAGGGTCTCCTTTGGACAAAAATAGGCGATGTGTGGGGGATAGGGAGACAGCATGAAAAACGACTTCAGAAAATAAAGGTTCATAATGCCTGGGAATTCACACAGCTTCCTAATCAATGGGTTCAAAAGGAAATGAGCATTGTTGGGCTACGTTTAAAAAGAGATCTTTCCGGTGAGAGAATTCTGGACCTGGAGGATGCTGCTATTAAAAAGAATATCGCTGTAACGCGCTCCTTTGAAAAGATGTATAGCAGTTTTGAAGATATTCGGGAGCGAGTTGCTACTTATGCCGGAAAGGCAGCTGAAAAATTGCGCAGACAAAATTCGTGTTGTAGTATGATCTATGTTTTTTTACACACCAATGGATTCAGAGAAGATCTTCCCCAGTACCGGGCAAATATTGCGGTACACATTCCCAACCCTACAAATTCTAGTATTGAATTAATTAAGGCTGCCATAACTGGACTAGAAAAGATATTTAAAAAGGGGTTCCAGTATAAAAAAGCGGGGATAATGGTAATGAATTTGACACCAGCCAGCCAACGACAGCTTTCATTATTTACTGCCGAAAATCCAAAGCACCAGACTTTGATGAAAACCATTGATCGTTTGAATATTCGGGAAAATCAAAAAGTAAAATTTGCAGGTCAGGATCTTGACCGTACCTGGAAAATGAAACAAGAAAAATTATCTAAAAGATATACCAGTTGTTTGAATGAAGTTATAATTATTAACTGTTCCGATTCATTTGGTGACAGGACATTTTAATTTTAATAAACCCTGATAAACATCTTATCGGAATTGAAGTCTCGACAGACTTACATGAGATTTCATCCTCCTTCAATGCCCTTATTCCGAAAGAATGGTTAGAACATTACACCAACTAATCATAATCTTTTTTATAAAACCTTTCAATAATCATTTTTTCTTTATCAAAACCTCTTAATCTAAGCAGTTCTAATAAACTTTCTCTATCATATCCTGTATCTAAAACAACAGATTTCAATTTGCTTTTATTTAAGGATTGAATAAACTTTTTACCGTCTTCCCAGAAATTAGCTGAAGTGATATATACTGCCTTTAAGCTTTGGCCTTGATTAATTTCTGCTTCAAATCTTTTTGCAGCAAATGGTTGTGTTCTTCTGAAAAACCACTTCAAAGAAGACTTTGTATTTGAATCTCCAAGTGGTATTGTTGCATTTGAATGGTATCCTTTTAGCTCAATGATAACAATTTCTGGAGGAAAGGAAGAGTTTATAATATAATCATACTCGTAACTTTCTTTTTCTCCATTCTCATTTAAGGAAGACAACACTTTACCTCTTGAAATAGTTGCTGCAGGATAAAGACTTGAAATAAGTGGATACATCAAAAATTCAAATAAGGTTCCTTTCAGTTCCTTTAAAGCCTCATCTTGACCTGCTTTTACCATTAAATTCAAAATATTTTCAATTTCTAAATTTAAGTTTTCCGTGTGTGAAAATGTTAGTGATAACTGTTTTGATTTTTGTAAAATTTCAAAAATATTCTTACCAAATATTGCACTTATATCAAAACATATAATTCCAAGTTTCTTAATTGTATTTAATGTATGTTCTGAACAATCACTATAAATTATAATTGGTAAAGTTTTTCTCTTATCACCAGTTACTGAATTTCTATTGATTTGTATTCTGCCTACAAAGGCATCTAAATGTGTTTTTGTATAAGTATTCGATAGAAGAACATCTAATACGACAAGGGTTTTTTTATCTTCCGTTTCTACCTTTGCTCCTAAAACTGGATTAATACCTGTAGCTTTTGTATAACCAAAAGCATCCCATACGAGATTATTATGTGCAGCCCCTACAGAAGGGGTTTTTTTATTCCTGTAAATAACATTCTGGCTAGTTATGATATTCGTATTCACAAGCCACCGAAGAATATCTGGAATAATTGAACAATCTGACACCATTTTATTGAAATGTTCTGCCATCAAATTAAATTCCTCTACAGAGTTCAATTCTTTACCTTCAACCTTGTAAATAATATATACCACATCATTTTGATCCCTCTTAGTATATAATATGTTTAACTTAAAAAGAAGGTTTAATATATCTTGAAGGGTTGAAACCTTAGTTGTGCTTTCTTCAACAGGAGATGATGTTATTTTAAGACCTTCATAGTATGATACAATTCCGTTATTTAAGTCTATTAAATCTAAGAGCCTATAAATAGGAGGTCTTGAAATTTTACATATTTCCTTTATATTATCTATTAGAAGTTCGTGCTTATTATATATATAGATATATTGGTTTTTTCCAAATGTATAAGGTGCAGATGATTTTATAGCCTTTGTAGCTACAGCTCTTTTTATAACTTGACGAGCATTTTGTGTAGAAATATCAAATTTCTCAGAAAGAGCTTGGCATAAATTTGATGACGTATCAAAAAGTGTTTTTTTTAGTTTTTCATTTAGAAGAGAATTATATTTATCCTGGACTTTCATAATTATATTTTTGTCACACTGCCCTTATAAATTTTATTTTTTACCTATTATTTGGCCTTCTTAATTTTTAAAGATCAATTATTATACGTGTAAGTTCTTGAAAATAAAAGTTTTAAGAAAAACATAAATTTTTAATTACATAAATTATAGCTTATAATATGTCACAATATTCTTCAAATTTTGTCATTTAAACCTAATTAAATAAGCATTTTATGTAATAAATTGTCGTAAAAAATTGATAAGAGTGGCTATATAATCTAGAAAAATACCCAGCCTCTCAGAAAAATTGGGTATCACTTCAATTCAGAAACCAATGATAGTTAGATTTTACCATTTTGAGTTTGCTTAAAGCAACTTATTGGTATCGGGAATTTAAAAATCAATAGTTTGTGCAACGGTTACTTTGATGTGTGCTGCATTTTAACTTATATATTCTATTAAACCATTTTCTACAACTACATACTCCTTATCACTTAATTCAATTTTACCATCACACGGTATATTGCCGTTGATTAAAATCTTATCTCCAATCTCATAACCTTGCACTTTTCTCGTATGAATTTTCACTTCCCCGCATTTTGCCAGGAAATTGACAATTTTCTCACTTAATTGTCTAACAGTTCCATCTGTTTTAATTCCGTTTTTGGAAAGATAATCTTGTTCAGTTTTTTGTAATAATTTTTCAATGGTACTTTCAATTTTATTTTCATTAACGAATAATTGATAATCATCTGTTCCATCTCTTCTCAATATCATTATTGAATTATCGAAAAAACCCTGACTGAAAAGAATTGTTTCGTCATCATGTTCAATTAAGAGGCTGTTCAATGATGGTAAATAATCCCAATTTCCTTTTTTAACTTTCCCATTCGTTGAAATCAATAATTGATTTTCTTTTTGTCTAAAAATATAAATGCACCTGTCCGTTTCGCTACCAAAGTTTGTTACCCACGGTTGTTCAGTCAAAATGCTGAAATTATCTAGCTTTTGGCTAAAATTTTTTAATCTATCTACGTATTCTTTTAAATGTAAAATCATGAAGCATTATTTAATGTTGCACACATCATGCAAATAAATGTACAGTTATATTTATTTCCGATATGTCTTTACTAATATAAAAGGATTAAATATCGAAAAAATTTTCAACTCATTTTAGTATATCCTAAAGGATTGATTTCCTTCATTTCCAAAATTTAATCTCTAAAAATTTTCAATCCTATTGAGATCAAAACTCTGCTTTTGTTAGAAAACGATTTAAGAAACCTTTTTTGGAAATATTTCAGGAAATTTAGTTAAATTAGAATTTCGAAGGAAAATAGCAAGATAATGTTTTGTCGGACAAAACAATCTTGCACCTGCAGTGGTCCATCCGCAAGGATGCGTTAATTGGAATCTGAAATGAAGGAAAATAAAACAGAGATTACGAAAGGAAAAAGAATTTACGCCCGGTTGAGCGATGAAGAATTTAGGACATTTGAAGAAAGGAAAAAGAAATACCAGGTCGAAAATAACAGTGATTTTATCAGAGCCTGTGTTCTTGGGAATACGGTCCGAACAACCGTTGTTGATTTGGAAAAAAAGAAGATTACCGCCAAATTATCTATTATCCGGAGTGAGTTAAATATGATTGGAAATAATATAAATCAGATAACAAAAATTATTCATGCAGAGCAAAAAAAAGGGGCTTTGGCCAATCAAGCTTTTCAACTTCCAAAGCATCTAAATGAACTTTCTGAGCAACTTGAAAAGCAAAAAACAGTAATTTCTAATATTACTAAATTCATTAAATAAGTGGTTACTAAGCTCACATATGGATCAAGTATTTACGGATTGCTTTCTTACAATGAAGACAAAGTAAAGGAGGGGAAGGCTAGCTTCCAGTTCTCTCGTAATTTCCCATATGAAGATTCTAAAATGAGCTTTAAAGATAAGTATGATCACTTTAAAAATTTTATTGACCTTAATGTAAGAACAAAGAAAAATGCCTACCATTTTTCTGTAAATTTTGCTAATGAAGATTTACCAAAACTATCCGAAGAAACAAAACAGAATGTGGTCTCAGAATATATGGAGAGCATAGGTTTAAAAGACCAACCCTATTTAGTATATGAGCACTTCGACGCAGCCCATCCACATTTGCATGTCGTTACTACCAATATCAATTCTGATGGAAATCGAATTGATATTTACAGACAAGTTAACGAGCATAGTGAGGATGCCCGAAGAGCCTTAGAGATTAAATATGATCTAACAATTGCTGACGACCAGAAGAAGGAGGTAGATAAGATCCTGGAGAACGTTGATAGAATTTCTTATGGAAGAGATTTAACAAAGGCCAGTTTAAACAGTACGATTTTAAAAGTCCGGGAAGTTTATAAACCTACTTCCATTGAAGAATACTCTAGGACTTTATTACGTCACGGAGTAGTTCTGGATAGGGGCCAGAAGGGAACTCCGCAAAGAGAAAATAACGGTCTTGTTTATGGATTTTCTGATGATTACGGAAACCAGGTAGGTCAAGGAATAAAAGCCAGTAGATTTTTTAATAAACCAACTTTTACCAACCTGGAAAAAGACTTTTCCAACAATAAAATGGTTAAGGATAAATATTTTGGCGCTATAGCTAAGGCTGTAAATAAACAGTTTTATGAGCACTTAAAATTTACTGAAAAGTCATTTCGAGAAAAATTAGAGAAAGAGGGTATAGGAGTTTCTTACAACTATACTACTGCAGGGATGATATCTAGTATTGATTATCACCACAAACAAAGTGGAGCTCTCTATAACTCCAAGGAATTTAAATTAAATGCTTCTGATCTATACAAGAAGTTTGGTGATACTACCCTGAGCTATTCTGAAGCAAAACAGCTAAGCCGTTCATTATCCGAACTCTGGAGAGAACAATTTAGGAAAAGTGAATATTCCTTTGAAAGTACATTTATAAAATATTTGGACCGGAACGAATTTTTAAATCGTTTTGAAACCAAGGAGGGCCGGTTTAGTAGTAAAAATCTAGAAAGCAGTCTGGATAATTTCATTCAGTATAAACATACCAATTTTGAAAAATTATATAAAAAGGATCTCGCCAAATTCAACAATTATGCGGTTCCTCTTGTTCGATATTTAAAAGATAATAGAGCACTTAATATAAGCGATAAAGAAGCAATCTTTAGATCTTTTGATATTGCTATTAAAAAAGAAGAGGGGAGGACAATTTTCCACCATCTAAAAGACCCTAATGTAGGGATGGTGCTTCAAAAATCTGCTGCCAAGGTTCTTGAACCCAGTTTTGGTTCTGCAGATGTCATAAAGGGAGAGCTGTCAAAAGGGGAAAAACAATTAATTAAATTTTTAGCCAATCGTCCCTACAAGCACAATGATATCCCTAAGAATATCAATTTTTCATTATATAGATCTTCTAATTTAAAAAGAATATTAAATGATGCTGACCGCGAATTTATTGAGACCAACTATAACAAGCATTATTTAAACCTAGTGAAAAACCAATTAGAAAATGGGCAAATAACCAATTATAAGGATTTACTAAATCACGGCCTGGTGGTGGAACCGACTTCAGAAAAAAATGGAGAGTGGAACTATGTGGCCAGATTTTACAATAATGAGAAAAGATTTTCTATACCGGTGGGTAATGAATTAAAAAAGTGGCTTAATGAAGAAGGCATAACTAAATCCATTTATGACCAGGAGATTTTTAAAAGGGTTTCTCAACGATACGAAAATTATAATTTAAAATATCGCTTGATGTCCCAGCTTAATGAAATTAAAATGGCCCCGATTCATTCACATCAAGAAAATGCTTATAAACTTGAGAATATATACTCCCAAATTTCCAAACAGAATAAAGGGATGGCCAATGAGATTGCAGGGAAGGTAGAAGAAATTTATGCTAATCAAGATAGCTCTGCAGAGATTAATTTGAACCAGGTTAGAGAAGTTCTATACGCTGAAATTGAAAGCTGTAAAGATCCGGAAATTGGAAATAATCACATCCCAGAGAAAAGTTTAGACAATCAGGTAAGTATCTCTAATCATCCGAGTATAGAGTCTTCCGGTGGAGGCTTACGTATTTCAAATGATGACGAGGAAGAGCGAAGGCGCAGGAAACTACTAAAGAGATTTTATGATGACTTAGAAAGATAGGATTATGATACATACTAATAAACACAAACAGGAGGACTATTTTTACAATAGTTATTTGATTGCCAACGGGATGCTTTTTCTTTTTGTAGCCTTGCACTTCTATTTATTTGGGTATGGATATTTCGATTATTTTGGGCTTACGCATCCTTACCTGGAAAAAATAATGATGCCTATTGCCAGTAGTCTGTTCTTTTCAAACCATTTTATTACCAAGGCAATAATTGTGGTGATAAGCCTTATCACCTTTAGTATGGTAAAAGTTTATAAAAACAAGGACATCAATTTAAATGCAGCTATTCGTAATTTGGTTTTAGGGATAATTATTTTTTTTGCCTCTAGTTTAATATTATACCTGGAGCTCTCCATGGTTGCAGGATATTCTTTTTATGTCCTCATTTCCTTTACTGGTTTAATCCTCTTTAATGATGGGATGGGCAAAATTTTCAGGTACTTTAAATCTGATCTTAAAGAGGATATTTTCAATAAAGGCCAGGAGACCTTTCCTCAGGAAAGAAGAAAATTAGTAAATGAATCATCCGTTAATCTACCGGCAAAATACAATTTCAATAAACGACAGTTTAAGAGCTGGATCAATTTCGTAAACTTATATCGTGGTTTACTGGTAACCGGTTCCCCAGGTTCTGGTAAAACTTATTTTGTTATAAGGCATATTATATCTCAACTGATCAATAAAAATTTTACGATGTTGGTCTATGATTTTAAATACCCAGATCTCTCAAAGCTCACTTATAACCTTTTAAGGGAAGCTTATCCCAAACTTAAAATTCAACCAACTTTTTACTGTATAAATTTTGACGACCTTGAAAAATCACATCGTGTAAATCCCTTATTACCTGAATCTATAAAAGATATTTCCGATGCCTATCAGGCATCTAAGAGCGTATATTACGGAATGTCCATTAAAGGCACTACTAAACAAGATCCCTTTTGGGAAGACGGTGCTATTAACGCTTTAGCAAGTATTATTTGGCTCCTGAAGAAAGAAAATAATGGAAAATATTGTACCTTCCCGCATGCGTTGGAATTTTTAATGGGCGACCATCGAAAGTATATTCCAGTGCTAATGTGTGATAGCCAGGCCTCAAAATATGCTAGCGTACTTTATACTGCTATGCTTGAGGATAACTCTAAGCTACTTAACAACATGATGGCCACCTTAAAGCAAAAGATGGCGAAATTGGCATCACCGAATGTGTATTGGATTATGACCGGTAATGATTTTTCGTTACACTTAAATAATCCGGAAGATCCCAAGATTTTATGTCTTGCAAATAATGATCAAAAAAATCATGTATATTCGGCCCCGATTTCTCTTATCATCGAAAAAACTTCCAGACTTATTAATCGAAAAGGACAACTTAAATGCGCAACGGTCTTCGATGAATTTCCTACTGTTTATTTTGAAAATGTAGCTAATCAAATTGCTACGGCAAGAAGCAACAAGATTGCTACTATTTTAGGTTTACAAGATGCTTCCCAAAATGAAAAAAATCTGGGGAGGATTGACTCTGAAATTATATTTAATATAACTCCGAATATTATTTCGGGTTCTTTAAGTGGAAAGATGGCCAAGGATTTATCTGAAAGATTAGGAAAAATAAAAATGGTCCGGGATTCCGTAAATATGGGGCAAGATGGACCAACAAAAAATCAAAGTGTTCAAATGGATTATGCTGTTCCGGTATCTACTATAAACAATCTCTCTTCCGGGGAAGTAGTGGGAGTCGTTGCAGATAATCCAGACCAAGCCATTGAACTAAAGAGATTTCATAGCCATATTATTAACGATCATAAGAAATTGGAGAAGTTTGATCGTAGAATGGAAGAGCTGCCTGTGGTTAATCCAAATGTAAGTGAAGAAAAAGTGAACTTAAATTTCGATAAAATAAGTTATGATTCAAATCAACTAATTAATGATCTATATGAAAAATATAGTACAGATGATAGGTATAGAAATATTTTCAGCCCTTTAGAAAAATCCAAAATTTAGCAAATTATTAAGTAACAATGGCAGTTAAAATTGAGACAGATCACGGGGTGATTTATTTTACTCTTGAAGATTATATGAAGCGTAACCGCATTAAATTGCAGGAGATCGCAGATTTATTTGATAAGAGTTACCAACAGGCAGGGAATATTAAAAATGGGAAAAGTAATAGTCTAACTTTTGATATGATCGCAGCAATGTGTGATAAATTTAATTGCCAACCAGGGCAGTTATTTCAATATCACAAAGTATCAAATGATAAAATCAAAAGCTTAAATGAACTTTCTATTGTAACCAGCTATAATAAAATTAAAAAAATGGCTAACAATGAAGTAATAAGTGCGGAAATCCATATAATATACTACCAGGAAGAAGACTTTATCATCTTTGGTTCCCCGGAATTGGATATTTTTTCTGATTTTGAATTAAAGACGGAACACAGAGAAGATCTACAACAAGCAGTGATCGCAAATTTTAGAGAAAATTTTAAAATAAAAAATAGTCAATATAAAAAGTTTGATGCTTTTATAATGAATATGCAACGTCACAATCATTGGAAATACTGTAATGAAACCAAATCTTTTATTCCAATGCCTCTGAGTTATTACCTATCAACTTTTGATGTACTTAAAAAGATGGTAGAGAACCGTCCCTCTGAAATAATTAAACTTCGAGTATCTATAAATTTAGATGTAGAAGCAATTGATTTTGATCTTGGTTAATGGAAATACATAAACTCTCATATCAAGCAAATCCCTACGACACTTCATTAAAAGAGTTTAATAATTATAAAGAAGATCTGAAAAAGGGTGATTTCACCTCCAAACAAGCAATGGAGGTCCTAAATAAATTTGTCACAAAAGAACATTATAAGTCTTTAGACAAAATCGTAAACGATAATACAATATTTGTTTGTGTACCTTATAATGAGTCGAAGGAATTTAAAAATATTCTCCCAAAATTATATGCTCAGACTCTTTCTGAAAAGTACAATAAACCTTCTTTGGATCTCAATGATTTTATTCTTTATAATCAAAAGGAAAGCTCCAGGTCTACTTATAATATAGAACGTCGTTCAATGAATGATTTTTCTTATAATTTTAAAAGCCAGGGGAAGTACGAAGATTTTAAAATGCTGATTAAGTATAAAGATTTAGTTCTGGTGGCTGATGTTATAACTACCGGTGAAACGGTTGCTCATTTGGCTACTTATCTAAGGGAAAAAGCTGAGATTAATATAACGCATGTCCACGCTTTAGTGACAGCTAATAATCGCAATCCAAGTGATCGGGATATGAACCGACTGGCCCAGAAAATCCAGGGATATACCAATGATAATTATTCCATGAAGGAAATAATGGATAAAGTGCATTATAATTTTAGTCCCTATACTCATTTGAAACTGGCACGGTATGAAAGATCTGTAAATGATCCTGCTTCCGCTATGAGAGCTTTTAATACAATGAGTATTGATTCAGCAAGGGTGGAAAGCAGTATACAATTAAGTATAAATAAACAGATTCCCAGGAGCATTCAAAGAGATCATGATTTAGAGCTTTAAAATTCTCTATTTCCTCATTATTCTACTTTTAAACAGTTTGGTTTTAAGGGAAGCTTACAATTGGCTTTAGTACTATATGGACTTATCGTTTTTACTCTTCGGATGCGGTTGATGTAGCATAGATTTGTATCATTACAGATGGCACAGAATAAATTACTGAATTTGCTTTATTGAGAAAATCTATTTTTTTAAATAATCTTCTGTTACCAGTTTGACTGAAATCAATGTGAATACTATCTAAGTCTTTTATTTCAAAATCTGTATAACCTGCTGGATTAGCTATTTCTTTTTTTAAAAACTCCTTTTCCTTGTCAGTTAAATCATAATCTTGAAGTAATGTATTAATAGTCTTTTTATCAAAATCCTCTTCTTTTTTCACTAAATTCTTTCTAAAATCGTCAGGTACAACATCTCGGAAACTAATTGATTTTATGATATTGTTGTTTTTATCGAACAAATTTAGTTTGACATATTGGTCTAATAATTTATCAGGTTTTAAGTTCAAGCTATCTATATCGCTTAACTCAAAATCGTATAGTTCAGAGTATTCATCTATTTTCTCAAGCATTTTTGAACTGGGCTCGCCAAGCAAATCATATGGAAACATCATTAAGATTTTCTTTCTTTCTTCTATAGCTTTTTGGATTTCTTGTTCAGCGATTTCTCTTATTTTTTCCTGCTCGGCAATTTCCTTGTTTTTAAATTCCTTTGAAATAACAAAATTTATAGATTGAGTACTTCCACTTAAGGGAAATACAATATCATTTTTGCCAAATCTATTCTTAATTCTCACATCGACTTTATTGGCAGATTTTAATTTTTCTATAAATTCCAGTTTATGAAAATATTCTCCAGTGTTGGTGTTTTTAAAATCATCCAAAAAAATGATTTTACCATCAGGCGATTTAGATAAATTACGGCTTAAATACATTAAATTAGGTTCATTGTCAAATACCCAGAAGATTTCGATATCATAGACGGACTGATAATAACCTGCATCTGCAATGTAAAAATTTAATAAATTTTCTTTTACCAAATTTATTACGAGTGTGGGTTTATGATACGGATAATCATTACCAGTACCCGTTACACTTGCAATTCTGTATTTTCCGTCAAATGCGTTTTCACTAGATTTGTGTTTCCAAGCCTGAGCGGAAAGTATATTAAAAGCTAAAAGGCTTATAATAAGAATGATACATCTCATATTTTCTTTTTTTTGGTGTCGAGCTTCTGTATTAAAGCCAACGTCTCGTATAAAAAACAGTGTGAGCTGGTGAGCCTGATTGTCCGCAGGACAATCAGGCGTTGCAAGCGAGCACGGAAATTCGATTTTGAGACAGTTTTAAGCATGGTTTTTAGCTTTAGTGGATATTCAGGTGATGCTGACCCCTCGTTCAGGCCATACTGACCCCTCTAGAGATTCTGGTCAAAAAGATAAGTTAATGACAATATTACAGTTTTTTTCTAAGACTTTCTCCCTTAAGTTCTATTCGATGGGAAGTGTGTACCAGACGGTCCAAAATAGCATCCGCAATGGTAGCTTCTCCAATAATATCATACCAGCTTCCCACTGGTAATTGACTGGCAATAATGGTTGATGATTTTCCGTGCCTGTCTTCAATGATTTCCATCAGATCCATTTGTTGTTTCTTGTCCAGATGAGCCAGACCAAAGTCATCCAGGATCAATAGGTTGGCCTTAGCCAGTTTATCAAAGAACTTCAGGAAGCTTCCATCAATACGGGCCATTTTGGTTTTCATCAGTAATTTCTGTGTATTGAAGTACAGTACCTTATTTCCCTGGCTACAGGCCTGGTGTCCTAAAGCCGAGGCAAGGAAGCTTTTGCCGCAGCCTGTGGCCCCGGTAACTAATACCGATTCCCCTTTTTCTAAGTATGTTCCGGTAGCCAGTTCGGTGATCTGGTCTTTATTGATTCCCCTGGCGGTTTCCAGGTTTAATTCCTCTATGGTAGCCTGGTAACGGAACTGGGCACTTTTCTTCAGGCGTTCAAAACGCCGGTGGACACGTTCTTCGGCTTCGGCTTGTAATAATACTTCTAAGCCTTCCCCCAGGGATAGCTCGTGGTGTTGCCGGGTTTCTATCATAGCTTTCCAGCTTCGGTGCATTCCCCCGAGCCGGAGTTGTGATAATTGGTTTTCAATGGTGTTCATGTGATATTTGATTTTAATAGTTACTTATTTATAAAAAGAAGCCCCGCGGATATTCCCATGAGTGGGTAGGGATTTTACCTGTGGTTCCTCCTGATAGTCGGTCATCCGGTTCTCCAGGACCTGCTTTAAGAACCGGTAAGAATACTGCCCATGGTCCAGGGCAATGCTGCAGGCTTTAATAAAAATATTACGATTAGTTTTCCGGGACAAGTTCAATATGCCATCACAGGTTTTGTAAAGCTGCTCGGGGTATTTGTCCTGTTTGAACAAGGCTTCCATGTACCGGTAAAGTTCTTCAGAGTGGTTATACCCACGTTGCAGGTAATAGGTAGGGCTACGCTCTTTATAATACTGGTGGTGGGAACACAGGTGTTCCTTCCGAGTGGTATAACCTGCTTTTTTGTGGTTCCTGGGATGCGTGGCAATAAGGCCTGCTTTATGGTAGATCCTCACCAGCGACCGGGTGTAGACTACCTTGACCTTCATGCCAATGTAGGTATAGGGAACGCTGTAATAGTGTTTGTCTAGTCCCAGGTAAATATGATTATTCTTGGCCACTTTATGTTCCCTGTAATATTTGATCTCGAAGGCTGTTTCGGATAAAGGCTGCAGGGTATGTTTTTCATCGGCCAGGAACTTTTCTTCCCTACAGTAATCCTTCTGCTGCATCCGGGTCTGGTTATGCTCCCTGACCTTTTGGGCAATGGCTTTGTTCAAAGAAGGAAGGTCAAAGAAAGTGAGCTTGCGAAGCTTGGCATATACCCGGCTGTAGATCAGCTTCACCTGGTTCTCCACTAAACCTTTGTCCTGAGGCTTTCTGGGACGTGCCGGGGTAACAGAAGTGCCATAATGGTTGGCAAAGTCTTCCAGGGCACGATTGAGTTCAGGCTCATAGGGATTGGCTTTTATTACTGCCGATTTTAGGTTGTCCGGAACCAAGGTTTGGGGAACCCCGCCAAGTTCTTTTAAACAGCAACCAAGGGCATAAATAAAATCTTCCAGTTTCTGACTGGGCACGGCCAGGGCAAAGCAATAATCGGAATACGGCAGACAGGCAACAAATACCTGGACCTTAATTTCCTCCCCGGTATCCCTATCAATATAAGATAAAGTCTTTCCGGCGTAGTCAATAAAGAGCTTATCACCGGGCTTGTGGTCCAATACCATGGAAGGCTTTCCACTGCGCAGGTATTGCTGGAGGTGCCAGCAGAACTGGCCGTAGCTATATGGATGAAGGTTTCCTGTTTTATACTCTTCCCAGAGCAACTGCCGGGTAACACCTACTTTTTTAAGTTCTTTGCTATAGTATTCTAGCTGTGTCTTAAGATGCTCGTAGCGCTCGTCTTTGTAAGCTGGGTTTCCGGGCCATATTTTCCCTTCCAGTACCGGGTCTTCCATTGCCAATAGCGCTTCAATTGAAAGATTGCCTGCACGTGCCTTTTTAATATATCCTTTTACAGTATTCTTGCTGATCGAGAGGGTCCTGGCAATGGTTTTTATGCCCTTGCCCTTTTTGTGCATACGAAGTATTTGCTTTACCTGACTCATTCGTTTTGGTTTTCCGGCCATTACTTATCTTTTGATGGTATCCATCAAATAAACCAAAACCAATACAAAAAGCTGGGGGGGTCAATATGCTCCTGAATAAAAATTCGAGGGGTCAACATGCTCCTGAATCATTTTTCCAGCCAGCTTTTTTATTTTCTAAAGGGGTCAGCATCCGCCGGAATGACAGATACCTAAAAGATGATCTTCAGAGGGGTCAGCTTAGTCCTGAATATCCACTTTAGTTTTTTTCGTTTTTATTCCATTCTTCACGAATGCTTCTGACTTTAATTATGTAATCGAAAAGTTGGTCAGAAAAAATCCCTAAATCCTGGTTTGGTGCATTTATACGCTTTAACATTGCTGTTCCTGCTCTAAATATTAAAGTTAAGTCTATCGCTTTTAAGTTTACTAATTGTTTATACAAATCCGTACTGATAAAATCTATATGTTTTTCAAGTTCGGCGATTTGGTTTTCTACGTATCCTTTTTGTCTATTTATTAATTCTGTTATTGATAATTTTTCTTTTGTGAGTGAATTTACGTCCGTTCTGAAGTCAGGGTTTGTATTTGCCATTACTTTTTTTAAAACCTCATTCGAACATTTGTCATAGGTCAAAATATCAATATCCAATCCACTATAATCTAAGTTTTTCAAAATAGTATTGTATGTTTCCTCAATTCGTGTAATGTGAATTTCAAGGCTAGATAATAGTTCCTTTTTCCTTATTTTTTTTGGATAGTAGTCGATTAACAAATAGAAAATAAAAGCAGAAATAATAGTGAAAGATAAATTGAATAATAAAAGTCCGATTTCGTAGCCTTTATTAAACTTTTCCGGAATATCTATAAGGAAGAATGTATAAACAATGATGAATATCGCTGATAAGAAAACAATTGTCTTTAATAAAATTTTCAGATGTTTGTTTTTCATAAATGAAGGATAACGTCTCGAATAACGCAAGTTGCGGGATGGACAGAAAAAAATGTCCGTAAAACTCCATTTTTAAATGGTAATCAAAAATGCCATTTTTGACAGGTATTCCGCAATTTGCGTTATTTAATTATTGTTTCAGCTTGTTTATCGATGACCCAAGTTATTTTGGGTTTTTACCTTTTGAAGCACTTTGAACAATATTCGTTGTCTTATTTGTTACAAGGGTAACATCTATATCCTCATAATAAACAACCCATCTCTGATTATTAGTACCATTTAATGTTTCAGGACTAACCTCACTATATTCATATGCAATGTCAAAAACATCCATACCTACTAATGAAGATATTGGAAGTACTTCGCCATTAGCTGTTGTAAATTTATCCGATTCACAGCTTATTGTTGTTAATATGCAGATTAACAAGAAAACTTTTTTAAGTTTCATAATTACATTTTTTGTTTATGCCATCGAGGTAAAAAGCCGAATTCATTTTTATACAATGAGCAGAGTCTATTTTCTACATCTGTCGGAAAATCGGAGTTTTGAATAAAATCAAATGTTACAAACCAATGGAACACGAGTTCCTCAATTTTTTCAATTTTCATATTTTCGGGAAATGCTTTCTTTCGCTTTATTTTCCCGAACTTAGGATGATAGCCATTTACAATTCTGTCTTTCATTCCTCCAAGTCCAGTTTCACGAGTTTTTAACTCTCCATTCTTTCTTTGACCACTGGAACCTATATAAATTAACTCATCCTTTTCAAAAATAAGATATACGCCACTATAAGCCGAGGGGGCATTGCATTTTACAGCTAATTTTTCTGATTGTTTAAATCTAAAGGTTCCATTAATGGGATATTTAGATAAAATCATTTCAAACATTTCTTTAATGATATTGTTCAACGGCTACTACTTTTTCATTTTTGAAGAAAATAACCGTACCTCCATATGAATAAATTTCGTTTACTCCAGTGGTGGATTGAGCAGTAAATATTTTATATGGTGTTCCATAAGCATACAATATCATTTCTTTAGTCATACCTAATTCAATTTGCCCTTTTAGAAGTTTATCACAATGGCTTTCAGAAAATTTTTGTTGGCAATCGTTCTTGACTTTTTCTAATTGCTCTTCTTTTTCTTTTATTCTCTCATTTTTTTCCTGTAACCAATGGTTGTACAAAATATCTAATTCTTCTAAGGTTAATAATCCGGATTTAAAAAGCTCTCCTAATTTTATTTTGATTTGTTGGTTTCCTTTGGAGAGAATATAGAATGGAGAGAGAGTTTCCTGGTAGGGCAAATTAATAAATGAGATTTCGTCACAGTTCCAAAGTTCTCCAGTTTTGAGTGTAATTTCTTCGCCAGTATTTAAATCGACATATGCATCTTTTGGTTTACCATAGAAATCTTGTTCACTATCTCTAAAAACAAATAATTTTTTACCTACATAATTCTTTTTGTGATAGTCGTAAAATCCTTTTACTAAAAAAGGATTTAGTGATTGGTCTGCAAAATCTAAATCTTTGTCAAAGTATATAGTGTCATTCGTTTCCGTCTGAAGCCATAACCTTAATCTTCTTAAATCTTCTGTTTTAGTCCTTAAACTTTCATTTCGTGTGTCCGTAATATCTATAATTTTATAGTTCTTGTTAAAGATTTCACGGCTGAGTTCAATTTTAGTTGTATTAGAAGGATTTCCAATTATTATTGATATAAAAGGGTTGTAAATATTGCTTGTTACCTTGCAGGCTGATAAGTCGGAAGCTATTTCTTTTGCTTTTTCATCATAATACCCGTCATATATGCCTCTAAGATTTTCTTGAGCATAAGCTGTATCAGAAATATGTTCGGTGGGTTTAATTGTTCTTAAATTTAGAACAGATAATACACCTATGTCCACGCCTTTCTTATTTTTACTTGATAGAGGAGGCAGAAATAATTCTTGACCGATGAATTTTAGGTAGTCACTATTCTTTTGTTGTTTTCCAAAATCAAAAAGACTATCGTATTGACCAATTTTTGAATTATCAATAGCTTTTAATTTTACATTGTCTTTAATATCAATTTGGGAGTGAACGGAAAACGAAATAAAACTAAGAGTTAATAGTAGAAATTTTTTCATTTGAGTTTTTTATAATACACATCTTGTATAAAAACAGTGCTGGCGAGCTTGATTTTCCGCAGGACAATTGGGCGCAGCAAGAAAGCATGGAAGTTCGATTCAATACAGGATTAAGCATCTTTTTTTATACATTTTATTATAAACTTTTGCGACACTTCCGAGTTTGCACGCACTAAATAACTACAATTCTTTAAATTTCATTTTATATTCCGAATAGTCGCTACAATCTCTTAAAGTGCTTTTCAGTTCCTCCTCTTTTTTGTTTCTCCTTTTGACGAATGAAAAATAATTGGTCATAGACTCAACATTAAAAATAAAAAAGAATATCAACGAAATAATTCCTATCCCCGGAAGGAAAGAAAAAGCTTCATCAACTGCTACGAGTGGAAAACCAATTAGAATCGCTCCTATAGCATAAAGTAAAATGGGGAATTCTTTCCAAAAGCTTTTTTTAGGTAAAATATCGGCGTCCGGATCAGAATGAATAACTTTCTTAAAATAATTAAATTCCTCTTCGGAAAGCCTTTCATTCCTTAACCAGTAATTCTTAATAGTGTATTTATATTTTGCCATTTTGCATGTTTTATTCTAAAAGGCTTCTCTTACTTTATTTGCCCTATATTTTTCTAGATGTTTAAAAGCCTTTTGCAACCTTTTTTCTAAATCTGCTTCTGCTTCACAGTGTATTTGAATACCTCTTTCCCGTTCAAAATTTTTTTCCCCAGTCGTTCTATTTATAAACTGAATTTGTTTATTATTTGATTCAAAAGTTAATAAGCACCAGTCATCCCACTGCTCTTTTACATATATTTTGTCTATATCTTCTAGTGGAAAAACATATGTTATTGTTTCCTCGTTAGTAACATACGATTTTGAACCGATAACTTCTTTATCTCTAGTTATAAAAGTATATTCCAGTTTGTCAGGGGACAAGGAAAGATCTAAGAAAAGTGATTCATATCCCTCAAAAACATTATTTACAGAATATTTGGAAATTTTACTTCCGATCCAAGTAATAGTTTTTTCCAAATCAGGCTCTATATCATTCTGGATTTCTCCTTGAGAAATCTTTGAAGTACCAGATCTTTCACCGAGACGTTGACTCTTAGGTAAAATTTCATTATCGTACCAGTTTATAAATTCCTGCGGTTCTTCATCAGCAAATTCCCAAATATCATCTGCTTCAACTTGTGAGGTAGATAGATTCATTGTTACTTTCCCCCCGAAGAGTATGGCTAAATCTCTATACTCGTATGTTGCCAACATCTGTTTAATACTATTTTTAATTTCTTCTTTTCTTGAAGCAAGATTTTCTTTCTCTATACTAGTTGAGATTTCTGAAGAATTACCACTTGATTGTTTACATCCAATTAAAATAAAAGCTAGCAGTACTGATGAAAAAAGTAATTTTAATGTTGACATATTTAAGATTTTATTTTGGATGGAATTGAAAACTTTCTCCAAAAGCTTTATTAATTAATAATTATAGAATAATATTTTAAAATAGCCCAAAATTATAATTTTTGAAAATCCACATCAATAAGAGTTTCCAATATACCGTTCTGAGTGCGTAATTTTGTAATTTTATAAATTTCATCACCGTCTTTGTATTTTAGGTGAAGGTTTGAGCATTGTTTTTCATAGGATACGCTGTTGGGCAAAGTTTTACCTTTTCGTTTCTTTTTCTGCGCGTTTATTCAATTCCTTTAGAGATCCTTTAATAAACGTTACTTTAGGAATTGTTCTTCCAACTCCTGACCATCTGATTCCCCAATGAGGTTTACTATAGAAAGTAGTATTTGGTGCTGTCTTATACTCCTGGTTCCAGGCTTTCGTAACCAAGATTACTTTATGGTCAGTTTCGTTAATAACCTTCCCTTGTTTTCTCGTACCAAATTTTTCTTTTGGATTAATATATTTTATTTTTGTGGGTAAGAAATCTAAATAGATTAAACATCTGAGAAATTTTTTCCATACTTCTGTTTCGATATCTTCTGCGATAATTTTTTCGTTCTCATTCAAATTAAAGGTGAAAATTTTAAGATCAGAATAATTATCTTTTAATGAAACCGTAAAATTTAACACTTTTAGCTTTTCATTTATTTCCTCAAAAATGTAAAGCTCAGTAGAGTCCATTATGATTATTCCATTGGAACTTTTCCTTTCCTTGAGAATATTACAGTCGAATTCATCTTGAATTTTAATTGTATGAAGTGTATCAATTACAGAGTTTGAAAAAATGTACTTGTTTTTATCATTAATATCTAAGAACAAATTGATTTCATTATCGTCAGAGTCGCTCCAATCTGGAGATTTTTCCTTTAAACCTTGGATTAGTTTTTCTTTGGAAGTCCTCAATATTTCTAAACTGGAATCCTTTCCTAATTTCATTTCTCTTTTTTATTCAATTTTGCCCAACGTTTTATATAAAAACTGTGCGATGGTGAGCTTGATTTTCCGCAGGAAAATCAGGCGCAGCAAGCGAGCAGGGAGTTTCGATTTGAGACAAACTTTAGCATTGTTTTTATATTTTGTTGTGAGGCGTCTTTTTAATTATCCGCGAGCCAAAACATCCAAATTTACCGAAAAAAAAGCGCCACTTGCGCCTGAGTGATGATTCTAAAGCGTAGCTTTTTTTTCCTTCCCGAAGAAAATTACAATCGCAACTCTTCTAAAATTTGCCGATTTTCGTCCGTCGCAAAGAGGTCTCAAAAATGGCAATTTTCGACCTTTATTTAGCTGATTGGCTCCGTTTCAAGGTCCGATTATAGACCAATCCGTTTAAACAAAAAATTGCTAAAAAACCAATTTTCGCACCATACTCTGCCCTTGATGCCTCACAACGTACGTATAAATGCACTAGTACATTTATATCCATTATAGCTGCTAATTTAGGGGATTTTTAATATAATGATTTTCAGATTATCCAATTAGCATCCAATGATCATAACTTCTATCCTATATCCCTTTTTTGCTTTTGTTGTTTGAAGTTTTCCTTTGACTTTGAATCCCAGATTAGAAACAGATAAAGTCGTAAGAAAATAATCCCCTGGCCAGAGGGGATTATCAAATAAAGTGAATTAGTTAAGTATTGTGTGATAACCAACTAGTTTAAATATTCAGCTTTATTAATCTCTCTATATTTTAGTGTACAGGTAATATTTCGGCCACCATTTTTTTCATATAAAATGATATCCATTTTTTTATCCTTGGTTAAGGTAAATTTGTCAAAGGCAAACACCTGAGTCAGGGATTTTTTACGCTCAATTCCCTCCTTATCATTATATACATATAAAGGTTCCAATTCCAGTACCTGCGAAACAGTCCTCTTAACTTTCTTTTTATCCCTCACAAAAAATTTTACAAGATCAATATCATACTGCATTTCACCCTGATTTAAGATTTGTACAGGGAAAAACACAATTCCATCTTTTACAAATATCTGTTTTACAAACATTTTAATATTGTGTTCCCGTTCTCTATCCAGCACCTTTGTTTTCTTTGAAAGAACCGTTTTAGATAAATTTTCTATCATAGTAGAATTCATTCCGGTATTATTGAATGTTATTCCACTACCATAATTATTGGAGCTTTGCGAGAATGAACCGGACATTGCATTATCTAATTTTCTCATATCCACAACGTATTGCTCAGTAAAATCCTCAAAAACCACTGTAAAGGTATAGATACGTCCATCCTCGGTAATCACAGTTAAATTACTAGGTCTGGAAAATTCTGTTGATGCTTTAATTTTTAAAACATTTTCAACACCATCGACTTTTTTAGATAGGATATTATCCAGCCCCCGATCTATAGCCACTATTTTCGTAGGAAACACTAAAGAAGTAGTGGTTGAAGTGGTTATTCTAATATTATACGGTTCCATTAGCGCTGCTTTTGGGAAATCCCTGGAAGTATTTACGGCTTCATATTTAATAGCCTTGTAGAGAGCTTCTTTGCGCTCTTTTTCCTGGGCATTCTGAACAAGTTTCAAACTATCATTTTCCTGATTGATTTGTGCACTTATGGTTATGGATGAATTTTCAAATTCTTTATTCTGAGCCCAGCTTGTTGAAAGGATTAAGCATAGCAGTATTACTATTGGATATCTCATGATCTTTGTTTTTTAATTATTTAACTACTTGTTTTTAAGAAGAATTTTATGGTGGGGTTTTACCTTTACTTTTACCAGACGTACTTTCCGGGAAAATAAATCCTTTACAAAGTTAGAACCCGATTCAATGGCTTTATCTTCCACGGTTTGATCAAAAGACATTGTTGTAAAATCCATACTTCGTATAGATGTACTTGTTTCCTTCTTTGCTAAATCACGTTCGATAGATCCCGGTACATGAATTCCCTCCATTCCATCATAATCATATGCAACCAGAGAAACCGGAAAGAGATATTCTTTGTATTTGATAGAGGTAATGGTGAGCCTCAAACGATCACCGGAAAGGCCGACTTTTCCGTATAAAAAAGTATTTTTGGGAATGGTCATTTCATTTACAAAGAGATCTTCGTCCAGTTTTATCTTTACCGTTGAGCCGCTCATTAATGTTTGCTCTGTAAAGAAACTAGCCTTAAACGTATTATCCATACTGGTGTAATCTGTATAATCTTCTAATTCATTGAATTGATTTGAATTTGAATCGCTAAATCCATCCTTAACCTTTTTTACTTCAAGGACATTTCTTTCCTCTCCCGGCTGATTGGATAATTCGCTTTCCAGGCTTCGGCCTTCTTCCATAGCCCTGGCCATTTCCATTACCTTAACCATCTTGTCCATGGTTTGATTCACATCGTCTAGCTCCTGATTTGCCCCCTCTAATCCGGTTTGTTCCATTTGGGCTACCATTCCTTCCATTTCAAGAAGCTCTTTTTCTTTTTGTTGGGCCTTAAAATCTTCATAGCTATATGAATTACCATAACTTGTAGAGGGCGTGGGCTTAGTATTACGATTATCAAGTTCCGCATTAACCTGATCTAATTTTGCCTGTAATTCTTCCACGCTTCGTGCTCGATTTCGATCAGCGTTATCCAGGGCAACTATTTCCTGCGAGCTTTTATTAAAAATTCCGAAATCTGATTTTGAATCTTTTGCTTTTTTGATAGAATCCTCCCTGGCCCGTTCTATTAATGAGAGTTTATCTAGAGCATTCCCAATTACTGGTTCCGGAAGATCCATATTAAAACCTCCAGCACTTTTATTGCTTATTTTATTTTGGTCTTCTGGAGTTGCACCGAAAGTGGTGCGTACCTGGGAGAATATGAAGACCGAAAATATTATAATCGGGACCTGGGCGTACATTAAAAACTTCCCGGTTCTTTTTCTAGTGAGATCTGACATAGCTTTTTATTTTATCTGTTCATATATAGATTGATGGAATCCTTTAATCCAGGCCGAGTAATCATTATGGAATCATAAATATGAATAGTTTCCGGATTGGATCTTAATGTGTCCAGGAATGCATTTATTTTCAAAGCTTTTAATTTTAGATAATCAGGTTCCTGGGGAAGTTCTACTTCGCTGTATCTAGTGGTTATTTCCGGGCCTAACATTTCATATCCCTTTTTGGTTGGATTAAAACTGCTTACTAGGTTCCATATGAGCAGGCTAAATACAATTAGTGCCAATGAAGTATAAAATATCCATCTGGTTTTTTCATTCAATCCATTGTCGAAGGTGACCAATCGATCTGCAGTACTTTTTTTTATAGTAAGTACCAGGCTTTCTTTCTCAAGCTCTTTTTCTGTGGTTTTTTTATTTTCTTCCATAGCGAGTTTCAGTTGAAATAGTGGAATTATCTACAATCCTCCAGTTTTCAATAATAAATCCGTGGGGATTATTTTCAGTTCTATTTTCTAGGATGCGTAACCGGCCAGAAGTTTCAAGGTTTCTATAGGCTATAGAGGTGGAGCGTATCAAACGTTGTTTTCCTTTTACCCCAAATTGTAAGTAGAGAGGATTATCGGTTTTCTCAATTTTTATATCCTCGATGTCTAATCTAGAGGAGATAGATCCGGCAACTACATTTTGAAAGAAGCCTTGCTCCTCCATTTTACCAAATTGCACTACTACCGATTCATCAGCGAGATAAGACCATTGCTCCCTGTTTTTTTGAATTATGGCTCTTTCTGGATCAAAGCTGAAAAAAAGATGATGGAAATTTTTTAAATGAGCCATTCCCTCTATTTCCAAATTATTTGCCCTGGAGGTGAGGGAAGCTGTTTGAATATTTCCACTGGTATCCATAACCAACATTTGTTGTTTGGACATTTGGGAAATTTGGTTAGTTTTCATCACGGCATAAAACGTAATGCTTAAACAACCTACTATAATTATTAAAGTAAATGACTTTACATAAGAGAAGGCCGATTGAATGTTTTTCATTGATTGGAACATAGTCTTTGTTTTTAATTATAGATTAACCTCTTATTCTTGCAGCTGCGCTTCCTATAGCTTCTTTTCCTTTAGATACTGCCATTTTTCCAGCTTGTACAGCTGTTCCAACTCCACCTGATGCTATTCCAGCAGCTGCTTGAACTGTACTTCCGGTTTTCGAAAACTTGCTGTTTAGAGCTCCGGCAGCAGCCCCCGAAACTTGAACAGCCATTGAGGCCACTGAAGGAACACAAAAGAAAGCGACAATACCAATGAGAAGGAATACCAGGTTACTGAAATCTGTGGGTGAAAAAAATCCACTATCCCCTATCTGCCCCGCAGTTTCAGAGGTAATAATCATTTGCTCTTGAATGGTATTGAGCATCGTGGCCAGAATATTTGCAATGGGTAACCACAACCATTTTGAAATAAATTGCCCCAACCAATGAAACGGCATATTGCTAAAGCCTGGAAAGATCATAAGAGCAAATGCTATTGGACCTAGAATTGCCAGGATAATCAAATAAAAAGTGCGTATAAAATTGATACATAAAATGGCCGCTTCATAAAAGAGGCGCAGTAATTCAGCGATGATCATTTTAAATTTGTACTGCATTTTTAATAGGGCACCTTCCGCAGCAAATGAAAGATTAGCAGCCATTTTTTTTACTCCAAGTGCATCACTCTCTCCATCTTTATATTTTTCATAGTATTCCTCGAATTTCCCTTCCCCATCGTCACCAATGTACATTTGGTACTCTTCGGAATTCCTAATATTCCGTTTTCTGGCCTCAATCATCCGCTCATAACTCGCAAAACTCATAGTCTCGGTAACACCATTAATTGGGCTTAGACAGAGTTCTGTTAACTGTAAAATAACCGGATAAGAAAGCACTAAAAAGAAAACGCCAATAGGTTTTAATAAGCTCCAAAAATCAATAGGTTCTGCAGCAAGTAGGGATCGCCATATTCTTGAAAAAATATAAAATACAATACCAAGAGCCAATATGGTTGATACTGCCCGTATCATACCACCCATTTGTCCCTTTTGTTGTTGGTACATGTTGGTAATGGTTCCGTGGAGACCTCGCATCCCTTCGGTAAATCCTCCGATAGAATCAGCCCAATCGCTTGACTGAGCAAAACCCGTTCCCGGAATTAGAATAACTATCAGGAACATGACTGGAGCTATTGCGGTAAGATGATTTTTAGTTGTCTCCATTGTATTTATTAATTTCGTTACTTATCTCCAGCTCTATATTTTCAGTATCTCGACCACGGGCTATTTTAAATATTCGTTTATCCAGTACATTCATAAACTCAACCTGGTTGGAAACTTCGGTATGAATTCGATCAATATTTTTCATTCGCTCATCATCGGTCATATTCATTTCCGAAGCTGTGATAACCATTAATAGGCGTTCGGTCTGCTCCACAGAATCACTTACCAGGTTATCTAGAATATGTTTTAAATATTCCACTTCTTCCGGGTTGAAATAATCAGTACCATTCACATAACCAAAAAAATCTGAATAGTGATCTACGATGTATTTTTGCTTATTAATTATCTCGGCCACTTTATAGTATTGCTGAACTTGTGGGCTGACGCTTTTTAATCCATCTAAAAAGGCCTTGTGTAAATCATAATCTCCGGAAGCTACATTATTGATACGCTCATATCCATCTTTCAAAATTTCATACCCTTTTTTAATTTCTTCCGTTGTCTTTTTTATTTCCAGGTATTTCTCATAATTAAGCAACAGCACCTGTGCATCATAAGATTGGGCTATTCCGTTAAAGGGAATAATGGAGAGCACCAGAATGAATAAATATTTTTTCATACTCTTTGATTTTATTGCCAAAGGAGCTGTTTAACCTTTCTTTTATTGCTTTACATGCTCAATATTTTGAACACCATCTAAATGTGTCAATGTTTTGAAGTCTTCGGAAAATTGATAGGTTGATGTACCAACAATGGTTTCCAAATAAAGAATTTTCTTTTCTGGTCTGTATTCATACTCGTGATACTCAATTACAGGATTGTCTGGTTCGTCAGCTTTAATATCTTTAAATTCAATCCCGTATTTGTTTTCTTCAACATGGGAAACAGTTAATGTATTTGTATAGCCATCATTGAACTTGTTAGGTCCTTTCTTATGGACATATATCCCCTCTATGTTTGAGGATATATTTTTTTCTTTTTCTGTGTTCTTACAGGATAATGCTAAGATTGCGATCGAGAGAATTAATAAAAATTTAGTTTTCATAATTGATTTCTGAGTTTTGGATTTGACTTTCTTTATCGGTATTTATCCTACTTAAAATTCCTATAGTAGATCTTCTGGAGAGCATTGAAGCATATTTTCTCTTTTGGTTTGATTCCTCGGAAATGGCCATAAGCCTATTGAGACGTTCATCATCTTTAAGGTTCATTTCATTTTCAATCACAACCATATTCAATTCATCAATATCTTTTTCCAAATGAGTGAGTAACCCTTCAAAGGCATTTGTGTAAAATTGTAGCTGTTCCGGAGTTATATATACTTCATTATCTTCCAAATCATTTTGTGTCTCGCTAGAGATCGATAAAATATACTGGTGGTTCTCTAAAATGTTTTTGAGAAATGGAGATTCAGCTATAAAGGGTGGGACTTTGCTAAGGCTTACAATATATTGGTTGTCCTGAAAGTAATTCTCATCTTTATGGCTGTGTATGTTATCCAGCCCTTTTTGAGACTGCGTGGAGAAATTTTTATTAAGTTGCTTTTTTACAATGGATAGAGCTATAAACTCGTACATATAACTTAGCCGGGTTTTTCGCTGTTTCAGGATCTCTTTTGTTTTAGGAGTCCAGGTGTCATCCTGAGCAGAAAGATTATGTCCCCCCAGGAAGAGCAGCAGGATTAGGATGATATTTTTATAACCTATTTTCATTGAATGCCATAGTAGGATTTCATCAAATCTAATTCCCCATTCTCCTTAGCCCTTCCCAATGAGATAGAGGTAATATAGCCTGTAAAATCATTGAAATCCGCAGAGACCCTTTCAATTTTATCCAATGATTCTTCAATAAGCTGCAGGCGCTCTCCATCCTGCATTTGCAATCTACTGTCGGTAATTAATAGATTTATAGAGGTAATGACATCTACATTCTCGCTTAACATTCCCATGTACACCTCATTGATCAAATCAAGTTCATCTTGTGAAAAGTATTCATCATTTCTAAAATTTGTGAATATTTGAGTAAACCTGGTAATTAGTTGAGCCTGGGATGCTATGGCATTTTTTATTGATTGGATTTGGTCAATCTTGGCCTTAATGGTCCATAATTCAGCATAGTATTTATCAAATATTTCCCTTTTTTCATTAACCCAATGATTAATCTCATCAAGTTTTAGTTTGCTCATTTGGTTTTTTAGTTCTTCAGTGGCCACCTGTATCCTTAAGAACTGTTTCTGGAACCGCTGCATTACCAGATCCATAGCCCTGATGACCTTTTTAATCCCTTCTTTGATTATTATTAGAATAGGATTGACCACCATGAAATCAGCATTGGCCACATAGGTATTATCGATGGCGACTGAATTAATAAGTCTATACTCCTGGTAACGTCCAAGATCTAGGGTGCTCTCTTTATTAGCAGCATAGGAATCAATGCTTAGGGAAGTCAAAAGCAGCACGAGAAAGGGAGTTAAGCTTTTCATATCTATAGATTTAATTCCTTACTTCTGATGGCCCTGGCCATATTTTTTAATCCCAAATCGTAATCCCCTCCGGCATCATTTATGAATTCGAAAAGTTTTACTTTTTCTGTCTTCTCCGTAGTAAAAGTTAAATATTCCTCCAGGGAAACTTCAGTTCTATAAACCCTTGAATATGTTCCCCCCAGAGAGATAAAGACTTCTCTATATTTCTTTGTAGGATCATTGTTTTTATTAATCGAAAGCACCTGCTGTGTTTCTTTATTGGTGAGTCCCAGAAGTGCTTCAATCTCCTGGAATTTATTTTCAAATTTGCTTTGATCCAGCAGGATCTTACAATCACTATTATTAATAATAGCATTCTTGACTATTGGAGAAGAAAGGATATCTTCCACCTCCTGGGTTACCACAATGGCTTCCCCATTGAATTTCCTGACAGTTTTGAAAAGGTATTTGATATATTCAGCCATCCCTTCTTTTGCGATAGCTTTCCAGGCTTCTTCAATGGCAATAATTTTCTTTAAACCCTTTAATTTTCTCATTTTATTGATGAAAATTTCCATAATCATAAGGGTGACCACTGGAAAGAGAATTGGATGGTCTTTGATATTATCAAGCTCAAAAACGATAAACCGCTGATCCATAATATTAAGATTCTGCGTAGCATTTAACAAGTAGTCAAATTCCCCTCCCTTATAATAAGGCTCCAGGTTATACAGGTAGTTTTTTATATCAAATTCCTTGTCTCGGACCTTTTCCTTTTCCAGATAAGCTTTATAATTATTTACAATAAACTCATAGTACGAGTTAAAGCAAGGAAAGACTTCTGAGTTTTGTTCCAGATACTCATAATACATTCTAAGGGAATTAGACAAGCCTACGTATTCTGACCTGGTGTGGTCTCCGGCGTCTTTTTTCCACAGAGACAAAAGCAGTGCCTTTAGTGACTCCTTTTTTTCGGTGTCCATATTATCATTTTCTGAAATATAAAATGGATTAAACTGGATAGGATCATCTTCCTGATAAGTAAAGTAATGCCCTCCAACCTTCTTGCATAGCCCCTGGTAAGAGTCCCCAACATCAATAAGAACGATATGAGCGCCATCATCATAATAACTACTCATTATTTTATTCATAATAAAAGACTTCCCGGAACCTGAAGGACCCAACACAAATTTGTTCCTGTTATTGATAATTCCTTTTCTCCAGGGTTCATCCGAGAGGTCAATATGAACAGGTTTGCCACTAATGCGCTCCCCTAGTTTTAACCCTAATGGAGATTTGGAACTACGGTAATTGGTTTCATTGTTAAAAAAGCAAACCGCTTGATCTACGAAAGTCAAAAACGTATCATTGAGCGGTAATTCAGCTTCGTTTCCAGGAATACCGGCCCAGTACAGTTGACCAGCTGCAACACTTTCAATTTTGGGAGTAGCCTCTATTTTTGATATTGCTGATGATACTTTATTACGGATCTCCTGGTTGTCCATCAGGTCATTTCCCCAGGCGATTAAATTAAAGTGAGCCCGGACAGGTCTTTGATGCTCCGTGGTGTACTCGTTCAAGTATTCATTTACGCTATCTCTGGTAATAGCATTGTACCTACTTCCTTCTGAAAAGGAATGTAAACTGTTTACTTTCCTTTCTAGATCCCTAACAATTTTCTTTTGATCATCGATATATAAGTATTGGTTATAGACGTGGTTACAGTCTAAAAGCAATCCCAGGGTGGTTGCAAAACCAATGGAAAATTTGTTTTTATCCGATGAGTATTCATCATAGGTTATTCGAGGTCCGGTAAATTCAGGAAGATGTTCCAGATCCGCTAGGGAATAAATTTCCGGTTTATTGTCTCCAATTTGAACCGATCCATTTAAAATTATATCATCCAAAAGTGGATTCTGGTTAGGACTTTTAAGAAAAACATACTGTTCCAGGGTTCCAATTGTTTTATCAGTTCCGCATATTTCATCACTGCTTAATCCTCTAAGTTTAAAATGCCCGGAGGATTCGAGAATTTCCTGCATTTGTTTTAAATCATCAATGAATTGATCTTTTACCGCTTTCTTTAATGAGATATCAGGAGGTAGTGTTTTTGAAAATAAATTCGAGTTCCCGGAGTTTACCTTTGCTCTATTCTTTGGCTTATGGGTGATATAAAGGAAACAGGTATGATCCAAATACGGGCGTTCATAAAAGTGATTCTTATAGGCTTTTTGTAAATAGCTATCGGCCTCCCTGGGCTCCGGGTAATAATTTTCAGCCAAAAACCAATCCTGTTTGTGAACTACAGTTTGTTCAGGAAGCGACTTTATAGCCTTTGTCCAGGAAGAATGAATGTTTTTGTAATCCTCCGTACTTAAGGTGAATATTTCTGGCAGATCAACCTGAAACCCAAAAGTAACATCCCCCTTTTTTGATAAAATGAAGCCATCTTCCACAGAATATAATGGCCATCTTTTTCCTAATTTCTCACCCTTTTTTGCCATTTCATTTTTTCAGTTTAAGGAAATAATCCCTTGATTCAATTTGTATATATTCCGGCAGCTTTTTTTTTGCAAAATATTTTTGCAGGCCATCTTTCCCAAAACGATCCGATATAGCTGTCACCCCTTTTATTCCCAGAAATGCAAAGGCACCCACTATTAAAACCGTTCCCAGCGTATTCACGCCAAAGGAATTTAAGAGGGCAAAGAGGATAAAAGCGATCACGACCACCCCGAGGTAATAGTAGATATATTGGGCCTTTAAGCCTTTAAAGACTAATGGCCTATCTATATTTTTATTAATGAAATAAATTTCTTTGCTCATAGATTAATAGATAAATGATCTGACCACCCATATCCCGAATAAGTAGAAAACAAATGCGGTTAACCATCCCCTTGCAGCAGTATAGTTATTGGCATCACCGCTCTGTACTCCTTTGAATAAATTAATCAGTCCGAAAACGGCCATTACTCCTCCCATTAAATAAGCAATAGTGAAGGCTGGTGAACTTGCGTTTTTCGCCATCGTTTCCATTTCTTCAATGCTGTCAATAGTATCCCAGGATTGCATATAAGCCAATTGGGAAGAAAGAAAAAGGAGTAGGAATACTCCTTTTTTCTTTAGGAATAGGATTATATTATATTCCCGTGGCCGCACCAATAATGAATGTATCAACAGCCCATATACCAAGTAAGAATACTGCCAACCCACCAACCCAGGCCCCGGCAACTTTACCAACATTATCCTCTCCTCGCTGACTTTGGCGAAACACGTTTACCAAACCAAATAAGGCAAATACCCCGGCAAGGATATAAGCGATTACTTTAATTCTTGGCCACCATTCATTTTGGAAGGTCCCTGAAATCCCCTCCAAACCTTCGGTTAGGTTATCCTGGCCATAACTTGTTGCAGTGGCCACCATGGCGATTGCGATAACAGCTGTTCCCTTATGGGTTAGAGCAAAGTTTTTTGCAGCCTGTATTTGACCTACCCCCAAGTTTTTAAAAATTGAAATTGCATTTTTCATAATGAAATGTTTAAGTGATTAATGATTAATATTGAATTGATTACAGTTCTACAGTATTGGTTATTGGGGAGATTTCTTTTGTGAATACTTGGCCATCTTCCCCTCTTACGGTGATGGAAAGTTCTCCCGTATTTTGGGTCAGGTGCTCAAAAAAATTATTGTTTAATTTCTCTGTTGGGTTCGAAGAGGAAATATTATCTCTAAGATGATCCAAATTGTCGCTAATTTCTTCTGCAGTGTGGCTATTGGAAGGGGTCGGCTGGCCTGTTAATTTGTGGTAACTCACTTTCTGCTCCACTGAATTCTTATGCTCAAAATGCTCCTCTTTAATTTCTGTATACGAGTTATTAGCGTGCTGTTCTTCTGAGGATATGCCTACAAAACTTCGTTTTTCAGCATTTTTTTCCTGTAAGGA
The DNA here is from genome assembly GCF_031846525.1 of Autumnicola patrickiae. Lineage (NCBI taxonomy): Bacteria > Pseudomonadati > Bacteroidota > Flavobacteriia > Flavobacteriales > Flavobacteriaceae > Autumnicola > Autumnicola patrickiae. Next base: position 32,419 of record NZ_JAVRHM010000021.1, on the reverse strand, counting down.
TCTTTTCTTGGTATTCGGAGTTGTAGGGTTTTTATCTCCCTTTATAATACCAAGCAGTTCAGGTTTGAAATACAGGAATCCTATGGTAGCATTATATGCTATGACTACCACCCCAAGGATGGTTAAAAATGTTGTCCAGTTCATCTGCTATGAGCTATATGGTTATTTAAAAGCTTCTCTTTTTTCATTTCCCGGATAGTCTCAACTTTTAATACAGCCCTTCCAGTTACAGGGTTTAAATCAATATTCCCTTCATATTTACCTGGCTTGTCCGGGATGGAGATGTTCTTTACATTAACAGACTTCCCAGAACCAAGGCGGTTGTGGTCCAGAGCCGAGAGTTCTACGTCATAAGTTTGGCTAAGCTCCCTGGCGGAACCGATATCGTATTTGCGGATTTCTTTCTTTTCAATGGTGTTCGTTTCCTTATCAACTCCCACTTTATAAGGCTCTATATGACCCTTTTCATTGGGATAAAATTTTGGTTCGGAAATAGTTCCTTTTCTTTTTAGTTCCGCTTTTTCTTCAGGAGTAAGGGTCTTCCCGATATTGTCTTTTTCAATATCAAGATCCTTTTGCTGAAAAGTTATTTTTGCCACTACTTTATCATCTTCCCTGCGCTCCAGGTTGATTTTAAAAGGAGGGGTGTTACGAACCTCAATGTCTTCTTTGCGTAAATTCTTATTGATCAGGGTGGTACTAAGCCCTTTAAGCATATTATCAATATCTGTTTTTGAAAGATCTTCTTTGGCTATGCCAATCTTCTCCAGGGATTTATATGGGATATCTCTTTCCGAGAATTCTTTCCCATGATTTTCCTGCCGCTCTTTTTCTTCGACCCATGCTACTGCTTTTTCCTTCCCCTTGTTTAAAGCCAGGAATACTTTATTTATATTTTGCTCGGCAAAAGACTTACCGGCATTGTAGTTATGGATTATATGAGCAATTACATTTTTATTGCTCACAAGCATAAATTTATAATCCCCATTTTCTAATCCAGGATCATTTAACTTTACGAAAGCTTCCTTGCCCTTATCTCTGCCTTTGGTTTTTTCGGCCAGGACCCTTAGCTCCTCTTCCTGGGTTTTAACTATAACCATGGAGGTGGGAACTTCCCCTGTTTTTTCATCTTTAAAATATTGATGAAAATATCTAGGCTCTTTATCCTGGCCAGGATCTTTGAATTTTTTAGCTATACTATCTTCCGATTTAATATCTTCAGCTATATTTTTAGAAAATGGTTTGGGTTCGGTTACCGGGGACTTACCGGGTGGGCTATTAAATTCAATATCCTTAATACCCATAATTGAGCTTTGGGGAACTACCTTTTCATCCAATTGAACCTTTTTTATATGGCCTTCTTTTGTAATAGTATACGCCAGCCCTTTTTCCGGGTATGCTAATTCATTAGAAACCAGAGCATATTTTTCCCACCTTCCCATCTTTATGTTGTCTATTACATCAGGAACGGCCGCATATTGTTTTTCAGTTAGGTCATTGCCCGGAATGGTTTTCCCGGATTCCCAATACTCTGAAAATGCTTTACGCTGGTCCTTTGATAATTTGATATCAATCTGGAATGGTTTTGAGCTATTACCGGAGAGAACTTCAACCGGATCTATTTTTTTGGCCCCTGAATTTTTTTCTTTATAAAATTCCAGCTCAGAATTCGGGGTAGATGTCTTCTTCTCTTCCATTGGATTTTAAATTTTTATAGGTGTTAATAATCAAAATATACAATCTGCTTTTCCATATTGTATAAAGGAGTAATCCACTCGCTATGGTGGGTTTAATCCAGAACCAATTGATTACAGCCCAATTATAGATATCCAACATCATTAAGATCACTGGAGCCCCAATAAATATGTATAATAATAGTTGAAAAATATCCTTTAAACCCAAAACATAAAAAGTAGTATACAATTAGATTGTAATTTAGACTAAAATATATAATTAGATTATATATTTAATATTAAATTTATGGAAATTTTAGAGGATGAAGTTTTTTTATCAATGCTGTATGTTTTTAATCCCTTTCATAGGATATAATCAAATTGGAAAGGATTCTACAGCCTTAAAATTGTTGAATGCTCAGAATTTAGAGCAAACTATTTCTGTGTTGTTTTCTGATCCTAAAGGAATTAAATTTATTCCAGCTATTTTTCCATTTAACCAGAACTTCAAAGTTTCCTCACACTTTGGTTACAGAATCCATCCCATATCAGGAATGTCCTCCGATCACCAGGGCGTAGATTATATCTGTCCGGAAGGAACCCCGATCCTGAGCACGGCTAATGGGAGAGTATTAAAGATTGAATACCATCACCCCATAAAGGGAAATGCAATCACCATAAGTCATTTAGGCAACTGGAATACATTTTATGGCCACCTTTCAAGAATTATAGTACAAGCCGGGGATTTAGTTGAACAGGGACAAATAATTGGATTTAGTGGGAATACCGGGAGATCCACCGGAGCACATTTGCATTATAGTGTGTCCAGAAAGGGCGAATATTTTAACCCTTTAATGATCTCCCAAATTAGCAATCAACTTCTTACTACGAAGATTAAAACAGAATTATAAAATATATTATTTGTAATATATATAATACTATATTATATTTAAATTGTAATTAGCAACAAAGACATTATGTTTGACCAAAATAAAGGCTCCATGGACGATCAAAATATTAACCGTTCCTATAATTCTAAGAATAATAAAAGCGATTTTGTAAATTTTCCGGTCTTATTTCGCCGGGAAGCTTTGTCTGTTAGCGAAAATTCTGAATTAATTCAGGCCCCAATAACAGCTGTTCGGATATTGTTTAAAATATTACATGATATCAGTCACGACCAGTTTCAAGCTGATAAACAAAAGAACCAATTAAATTTATTTGAAGAACACTTTACTACAGATAACAATTCTTATTGCAAATTTCTTTTTCCAATCGAATCCATAGATGAAAACAGGAATTATAACAGTGTAAAAAAAGGGCTTGAATTTTTGGAGGAACTTAATAAAGGTTGGTACAAAGTCACAAATTCCAAAGGGAAGACCGTATCTAGTTATGGTGGTGTTATTTCCAATGCGAATATCGATGAAGGAAATGTTTTCTTTCTTGTGAGTAGCTATTGGATTGAGAAATTACTTAAAATTCCAAAGTATAATACCGTGATTTACGATCTGGCCTGGCAGCTTCCAAAAAGTAAACAAATACTTTTTTATCTATGGCTCCTGGAGGTACCCGAGACCGGAACCAATGTCAATTTTGACAAGTTTCAGAGCAGCTACGGTTTTAATTATAGTACACCCCATAGCTTTTGTAAAAATTTCCTGAAGAATATAAAAGATATTTTAGACCAATACTCCAATGTAAGCTTTAACTACAAGGTTAAATCCAATAAAATTCATATTCTCCCCTATCCTACCAAAACCATTAACTTAAAGCTCAGTAAAAAAACGATTAAAAAACAGGAAATTACCCAAAAGCTTCATTATTGGAAAATCAGGCATAAACTGGATAATAAAATTGATACTATCAAAACTGTCATCAATTTAGATAATAGTTGCTTTCCGATTCTTTTAAAGGCCTATAAGAACCTGGTTAAAGATTGTAGGGATGCAGGTACCAAAGTAACAGATTATACAGGAGAGAGCTTTATGAAGGTGTTTCAGCACCATATTAAACTACATTACCAGCAAAGCAACTGGAATACAATTGTAAAAGATGGGTATCCCAGGATAACGGAAAGTGATTTTGATCCTGATTTAAACGCGTAATTACACTACCATTTGATTTATCTTGGTGCTAATGTTGCGTAATTACACTACCAAAAAGCCTCAATTTCATCCCGATCTTTGCGTAATTACACTACCAAAAAATGTAAATTGCTCCCTAACTTGCGTAATTACACTACCAAAAGAAAAGGAAAAATTCTTATTCCAAGCGTAATTACACTACTCTTTTAGAAAATCCTACTAAATCTCTGCGTAATTACACTACCATAAAATGTGTTTAAAAGACTGTTGTACAGATACATGTGATTTATGGGCTTATTCAAATCCTGCGTAATTACACTACTATTTGCGTAATTGCACTACCCTGTGCGTAATTACACTACCCAAATTTGCGTAATTGCACTACCTTTCTTGCGTAATTACACTGCTAAAAACCGCGTAATTACACTACCACAAAATATCAAAGAAAAAAGGATTAAATATTTGATAAACAGAGCTATATGAGTTCAAAAAATGGCAGCTTAAAACTCATTAAAACTATTTTAAACTATTAATAAAAGAAAAATTATAAAGGAAGTATTTTGATATCGCTTCGCTCAATAGGTTTTTTTAATCATTTTCTAACAAAAGCATTAATATTTCAAATTTTGACTGCAAAAAAAATAAACCGGGGCCAAAAAAAAAAAGAGCAAGATTAGATCCCGCTCTTTTAAGCTTTATGCTTCCGTGTACTGGTTTCGGCGATTCTCAAGGTCGTCCTCACGTTGCCTCTTTGTCTTTCCTCACAGTACATTTCAAATATAATCTTTTTTTTCAAAATTTATTATAAATATCGGGAATGTTATTTTTTTCGTTTGATTTTTACTGGATGTTGCTGAGTATCGAAAACATCCACAATTTCAACCTGAGATTTTTCTGTATTAATCCAATAAACAATTTTATAAGTTTGATGTACCAGGGAGCGAAATTCGTGAGCCCTTCCAGTTAATATTTCTTCTACTTGTCCAATCTCGGGATGTTTTTTAAGCCGTTTGGCTTCCTTAACTATTTTCCTGGTTTCATTTTTGGCAACCCTTAAACTGGCATTTTCTTTTAAATATTTGAAATTTTTTTGAAGCTCAATTTTAGCGAAGTCCGTCCAGAATATTTTTAACTCCATTTTTCAATTTCAGCTAGTAAATCATCAGCCTCCGTTAATTTCCCTTCTTTGGAATCTTTCATGGATTGATCAATCCTACTATGGAATTCTTTTTTACTCATTGGCTGGAGAACTTTATTCCGAGTCAATTTGCTTTCTTTTTTTAAAACTTTTTCAAGTCGGCCAATCGCTTCTTCACTCTGGAGCTTTAGAAATTCTTGAATAAATTCTGTTTTTCTTGCATTTAAATCCATCTCTCAGCTTTTTATCAAAATTACAAAATTCTATTTTAAATATTTTAATTTCTGTTCCCGGCGTTTCCTTTAGGCCGCTCCCTTCCATACTCCGCTATCGCTCCGGTTATTTTTCTACAAATGAGAAAAATGAACAGCTCGATACCCTCGCTTATTCCAGGTAAGCTAACGCAAAAACTGGACAGCTGATTTTGAACTTGCGTACTTCCCTATTGCCCTTTATTGTCATTGTTTTTGTCCCAAAAACACCGCCAACCAGGTCAACTTTTCCGGGACAGCGGAAAAGCGCCGGCGATCAAATTCAGCAGGATCTAATTACGGGCCGAATCCCCTATTCAATCACCCCTTAACGACAAGCAAAATAACAAAACCGGCCTGTATTGGCAGCAAGCATTTTTTAAAAAACTTTCTCCGGAAAAAAGTCGAAATTTTTTAATGCAGTCGTTGCCTCCTAAAATAACTTGCCTCCAATGACCGCTTTTGGATCTGATGGCTAACGACAGGGGGCAACGATTTCATAGGTGATCCTTAAATGCCCTGCCAAAGGGGCTGCCGATATAATTATTAAAACAAAATAATTAGCAAAAAAAAAGTTGAATATTTAACTAAAATAACACTTGTAACATTAGTAATATACGTAATAAAGTGTTATATTTAAGTGTAATTAAAAAAACCAGATTTTTCTCTTCCCTTAGTGGCCTGAAATTCAAATCCGGTACACCCCTTTTTAGCGAACGGCCAAAAATTATTTCAAATTAGAAATGGCTGCTCAATTTTTTGACATCAAGGTTTTGGATCACCTGATAATTACTCCGGAAGCTTATTTGCGGATGAAAAACTTTTTATTTTAATTTTTAATGTAACATACGTAATATATATAATAATATGTTATCTATTTTAAAACTTTTTATATTATGGAACCTTTGCAATTTCACCGGATGTTATCATTTATCAAAACTCAATTATCTTTTGAATACTTAGAAGAATTTGGCGTTGAAAATATTGCTCCGGAGGAGAATATTCAATTTCGTGGAGGGCTGATTACTTCGAAACAAAATTTATTTATTCTAGATCTTAATTTTTCAACCTCCAATTCGTATTTCAAAATTCACATAGAACTTTACAGTCTCAAATGTGTAATTTTGCTTTTATCCTTTATAGAAAATGAGGGAAAGTTTTTTTTATTTTTATAATATTTCTATTATTTGTAACATTTATAATAAAGTGTTATATTTATTGATATAAAGCCAAGTAATGAGAAAAATAATAAGTCTGATCAATCATAAAGGGGGTGTAGGCAAAACCACCCTTACTTTTAATCTTGCTCACGGATTAGCTGATAGTGGTTATAAAGTTCTGGCCATTGATTCCGATCCCCAAGGAAATTTATCACAATGTTTTGGAGCCCAGGGCACTTATTCCCTTTTAGATTTTTATAAAGATAAAAAAGGTAGCCCTTCGAAGGTAAAGGACAATTTGGATCTACTGAGTTCAAATTTGGAACTAGAGGAAGCAGAACACAAATTGAATTCGAAAAAAATACATCGAGAGGGGGTTTTAAAAAAGCTATTGGAACTTAAGAAATTTAATACTCTCTATGATTTTATACTTATTGATTGTCCCCCTTCCTTAAATATTATTACTACCAATGCCATTGTAGCTTCAGATGGTATTTTAATACCGGTAAAACCAGAGTTTTTGCCTTATGAAGGCTTAGGGTCTGTAAATAATATCATCAGGGAAATTCAAACGGCTTTTAATCCTGATTTAAGTATTTTAGGGGTGGTCTTTAATGATGTTAGAACCGAACGGGTCCTAACCAAGGAAGTTATTGAAAAGGTAAAGCACATGTTTGGCGATGTCGTTTTTGAGGTGGTGCTTCGTAATTACGTGGCCGTGGCCGAATCCCCAATATCTAATCAATCTGTGATGGAATATAATCCAGGGTCTAATGCGGCTTTGGATTTTAAGGCCTTTATAGAAGAATTTGAAAATAAGGTTAAAAAATGATAAGCAGCCCGAAGGCTGCTTATGTGGTGTAATTAAAAAACAAAGACTGGTAAACCAATCAGCGTTTATTAAGGTTCAAATATATAATTTAATATTCACAAATTTCTACGAAGATGGCTAAGAAAAAATTTGCTATAAAAGATTTTTCTAATCAGGAAACTATTAAGGCGAACCTTAAGAACAGTAAAACTAAAGATATTCCTAATATACCAAAACCAGATCAACCGGAACCTAAGGTTAAAGAAACGGCAGACGATGATCCTTTATCTTTTTTAGATACGGATACGGAACGCATTAATAAAACTTTCAGGATGTTTATTCCGAATATTGATTATTTTAAGGATTTTGCCCACGCCTGGCATCTTTCAATATCTGATTCTATAAACATTGGGGTCAATATTCTTAAAGAAAAGTATCCTGATCCTGAGGCTAAAGAATATTCTTTTAATTATGGTTCAAACCCTGACTTTGAAGCCTCTAAACAAAATTATACAGCTGTGATCCCAGAGTATCAGATTGATTATATCAAATCTCTCTCTGATTCTCAAAGCTTGTCCATTGGAGAAGCTTTTCTTTTTGCGCAGATCCAAATGGTTAATTTATTTGGGGAAGTTAAAAAACGTCCAGAAAGGCTGAAAATTAGAAGTCAAAAACGCTCTGATAATATTTCAAAAGGAATTTCTAATGCTAAACCGGGTATCTGATGAAACCTATACGACTTATAATTGCTGGTTTCCCGATTTTAATTATTTAGAATACCCTGTTGTTATTAATAATTAAGAGAGCCTTTAAAATGACGATTAGCACCATGAGTCAATTAAAAGAAATAATAGGTTTAACGGTTAAATTATAATATAATTAGAATACAGAAGAAGCTTTTCTATTAAATTAATCCTTCCTAATAATCTGCTGCATTGCCTCAATAAAATCTTTGTCTGATTCGGCATCAATTTTATCTTCAATAATTTTGAGATGTTCATCGACATCAATATCCGGATTATCATTTAATTTGACCAAGATTTCTACCTGGGCCTCGAGGATAGCTTTAAGGTAGTTGTGATTGAAAATATGGTAAGAAAGCAGGTTGATGGCATATTTTCCAAAATCTATTGGAGTGCCTTTATTTTCCATATCTTTTAAAATATCCTGGATATTCATATTGTACAACTTTAGATCCTATTATATACTGGTAAGTTAATGATTCTTAGTAAATTATTTTTTGAGAAAATTTTCAAGTTGGACGTATTTTATAAAGGGAAGTTGAAAAAGCTACAGTTTCCAAACATTTTATTAATCTTAATTTAAAAACCTATTTTTAAGCTCCAAATCCAATTCCGTTTATGAAGTCAACTGAAATCGAGGAAAAAGTAAAAGCGCTATTCCAAAATTTTGATCGTGAGAATTTTATATATGATTTATTAAGGGCGTATGGGATCTCCAAAACCTCTATAACTCGCTTACAAAAAGGTGATTTCAACCTTTCAAAGAACGAGGGCGAAATCCTGTATAAGAAGAAATTGCTTTTTAAAGAAACCGACAGTGACCAACTGCTGGCTATTATTGATGATTTATCTAAAGAAGAGAATTTAAAGCATAATCCCCGTTTTGTGGTGGTGACTAATTATAAAGAATTAGTAGCCAAAGACACAAGAACCGGGAAAAATCTGGATATAGCGCTAAAGGACTTACCTAAAAATTTCAGTTTCTTTTTACCCTGGGCTGGTCAGGAAGTATATGCGGCGAAAAATGAAAATGAAGCTGATCGTAAGGCTTCATATAGGATGGCTAAACTTTATGACATTCTGGTTACTGAAAATCCGGAGATAGCCGAAGACTATGGCCATAACTTGAATGTGTTTTTCTCCCGACTTTTATTCTGCTTTTTTGCTGAAGATACCGATATATTTCCGGTTGAGGGAATGTTTACGAACGCTCTAATGCAACAAACGCAAAAGGACGGCAGCGATGTTCATTTGTTTTTAAAAAGGTTATTTAAGATTCTTAACACCAAAGATAACAGTATTGAGCCAGAGCCCTTTAGTGAATTCCCATATGTAAATGGGGGGTTATTTAAGGATGAGATTGTGCTGCCAAAATTTAATGCTGAAGCACGCAGAATAATTGAAGAGTGTGGCGATCTGGATTGGAAAGAAATCAATCCTGATATTTTTGGGTCAATGATCCAGGCAGTAGTTCATCCTGGGGAACGGGGGAATTTAGGAATGCATTATACCTCGGTGCCTAATATTATGAAGGTGATTGAGCCTTTATTTTTAAATGAGCTGTATGAGGATTTGGAGAAAGCTAAGGGTAATGCAAAAAAGCTTCGCAGATTAATAACTCGTATCAGTAAGCTTAAAATATTTGATCCTGCCTGTGGGAGTGGAAATTTTCTCATTATCGCATATAAAGAATTGCGGAAGCTGGAAATTGAAATTTGGAAGGAAATTTTGGAAGAAGAAAAACAGCAAAGTTTTATTTATTCTGAAATAAAACTCATCCAGTTTTACGGAATAGAAATAGACGATTTTGCCCACGAAATAGCAATGCTTTCGCTTTGGCTTGCTGAACACCAAATGAATAAATATTTTGAACAGGAGTTAGAAATGGGTAAAGCCCTTCCAATTCTACCGCTTAAAGCAGCAGGGAAAATTATTCGAGGAAATGCTACGCGTATAGATTGGGATCAAGTCTGTTCTAAATCAGATAGTGGTGAAGTATACTTACTGGGAAACCCTCCTTATTTAGGATATTCATTACAAGATGAAGAGCAGAAAAAAGATATGAAATTTGTCTTTTCTGGATTTAGCAATTTTAAAAAATTAGATTATATATCTTGTTGGTTTTATTTAGGAGCAGATTATATTAAAGGTAAGAATGCTCGATGTGCTTTTGTAACTACAAACTCCATTTGCCAAGGAGAACAGGTATCATTACTATGGCCTATCATACTATCCAAGAAGATAGAAATTGATTTTGCTGTAACTTCCTTCAAATGGTCCAACAATGCTAAATCAAATGCAGGAGTTACAGTAAACATAGTAGGTTTGAGAAACGAATTTCAAAATAAAGATAAACTACTTTTTACCGGAGAAAGGGTAATTAGTTGCAAGAACATAAATCCGTATTTGGCTAATGGACAGAATACGTTAGTATATACAAGATCAAGACCTATTTCGAAATTACCTTTAATGACCAAAGGTAGTCAACCTACAGATGGAGGTAATTTATTGTTGACAACGGAAGAGAAAGAAGATTTGCTTTATAATCACCCTGAAACTAAGGAAATAATTAAGAAATTTATCGGTGCGAATGACTTTTTAACAGGGAAAGAGCGGTTTTGTATATGGATAAATAAGGATAATTATGAAGATTTTAATCGAATCTCGATACTAAAACAGCACTTTGAAAATGTTTTTACCTTAAGAAGTAAAAGCTCAAAAAAAGCTACTCAAATTCTAGCTTCCACGCCTTATAAATTCACGGAGATCAGACATAGGAATACAGATTCAATTTTGGTACCAAGACATTCATCTGAAAGAAGAAATTATCTGCCATTAGGTTTTTTTGATGGCGATACAGTAATAGGAGATTCTGCCCTAGTCGTTTATGATGCAGAACCATGGATCTTCGGGGTCATATCCTCAAAAATGCATATGGCTTGGATTAAAGCTGTAGGGGGTCAGTTAGAAACTAGAATTCGGTATTCGGGTAGTATTTGCTATAACACTTTCCCGTTTCCAGAAATCTTGGCAAAAGACAAAGAACGTATAAATCTACACGTATTTTCGGTATTGGAAGAACGTGAAAAGCATCCTGAAAAAACAATGGCACAGTTGTATGATCCAGACAAAATGCCCGCGGGTTTACTTCAGGCTCATAAAGAACTAGATGAAGCTATAGAGCGTTGTTACCGTCTAAAGCCGTTTCAAAATGATACCGAACGCCTTGAATATTTGTTTAAAGAATATGAAAAGATGATCAATAAGAATACCCTTCTGGAGCAAAAGAAGGGGAAGAGAAAAATTGTATCAGAATAAACGCTATAAAAAGGTTCGGAAATAATAAGAACTTTTAATTATCTTTGTAATTAGATTGTAATGAGGTTACTTAATAAGAAGGCGCTCCAAAAACTCAAAAGGAAGAAAAGAGGCAATGCTTCTTTAGCTTCAGAAATTGATGTGCTGATTAAAGATTTTGAAACTCATAACTGGAAAAACCAGGGAGAGTTAAAGAAAAATCGCAAAGACGCAGATTGTGTTCATTCTGAAGGGTTTTATTTCTTCAATATAGAAATTCATAGAACAATGATTCTGATTGAATTTGAAGATAATGAAGCTACGGTTATATGGGTTGGAGATCACCAGGAATATGAGCGGGTTTTTAAAAATAATAAAAGTGCCATTGCAAATTGGTTAAAAAGTAAGGACTTAATCTAGATAGTTATGAAAACACAATTTGATGTAGATAGCTTCCTTGAAAAAGGAAAGATCCAAAACGAGTTAGATTTTGAAAGAGCTTTGATTGCGGATAGAAAGTTAAGGGTAATGGCAAAAGAAAACCCTAAACTAAAAACTGTTCGTAAAAAGCTTCGCGATCTTATCGAAGTCTACGAGAATAAAACCTGGGCGCCTGATGCTGCAATATCAGAAGATAAGCTTAAAGAAAGTGATTGGGCTGAACAAACTGCAGAAAAGGAACGGGTTTTTATCCATAACAGGAAAAAGTTAATCAAAAATAAGCTGAAGGAATTAGATCTTTCCCAACAGGATTTCGGAATAATCTTAGGGCATACTAGTAAATCTTATATGTCGGAATTAATGAATGGAGTAAGTCCTTTCTCTTTGAAAGATTTGGTGGTTATTAGTCAATTGTTGAAAATAGAATTAACTGATTTGGTGCCTACATTTTTACCTCAAAAGGAAAGAATTAAAATTAAAACTTCTATTAAAAAATTAGATAATCCTAAGCTAAGCTTAAGCGAAGATGATTTTGCCCTAGCATAAATTGTTTTGCCCTGAACCTGTTAAATTCATCCACTATCTTCAAACAATTCTATGCCAGATTTAGTTCACGTTACCTACAATCAAACCGGGAAAAGTAAAAAAACCAATGAATACGGAATGCGCGAAATGCAGGCACGTGCTTATGACGCCCGAACAGCGCAGTATTTATTAATTAAAGCTCCACCGGCCTCAGGAAAATCAAGGGCTCTAATGTTTATTGGCCTGGATAAACTGAGAAACCAGGATATCAAAAAAGTAATAGTAGCAGTACCCGAACGATCTATTGGAAATTCTTTTTCTACTACAGACTTAAAATCTTATGGTTTTTTTGAAGATTGGAAGCCTAATCCTATATATAATTTATGCACGCCTGGTGGTGAAAAAAGTAAAGTGAACGCTTTTATCAATTTTTTAAAAAGTGATGAAGAAATACTTATCTGCACACACGCCACCTTGCGTTTTGCTTTCGATGCTATTGAAGAAAAAGATCTAAACGATACTTTGTTGGCTATTGATGAATTTCATCACGTCTCGGCAGATGCTACTAATCGGCTTGGTGAAGTATTGCGTACTATAATGGTGAAATCTAATGCACAAATAGTCGCTATGACGGGTTCTTATTTCAGAGGAGATAGTGTGCCGGTTTTACTTCCTGAAGATGAAGCAAAGTTTATAAAGGTAAAATATGATTATTACGAGCAATTGAATGGCTATGAATACTTAAAATCTTTAGGTATTGGTTATCATTTTTACAGAGGAAAATATACTGGTGCGATTCACGAAATACTGGATGAGGATAAGAAAACCATTATTCATATTCCCAGTGTGAATTCTGGTGAATCGGAAAAAGAGAAATACGAAGAAGTAAACCGTATAATTGATAGCTTAGGGGAATTGGATTATCAAGATCCAGTGACCGGTGTTTTGTATGTAAAAAGTAGAGATACGGGCAAAACTTTAAAAATAGCCGATCTTGTAAATGACAATCAGAAAGACCGGGATAAAATTCAAAATTATCTACGGGGAATTAATGATGCAGATGATATAGATATTATCATCGCCCTGGGAATGGCAAAAGAAGGTTTTGACTGGCCTTACTGCGAGCACGCTTTAACGGTAGGTTATAGAGGATCTTTAACTGAAATTATTCAGATTATTGGCCGGGCCACACGGGACAGTAAAAATAAAAATCACGCACAGTTTACCAATTTGATTGCTCAACCCGATGCAGCTGATGATGAAGTAAAGTTATCAGTTAATAATATGCTGAAAGCGATCACGGCTTCCCTGCTAATGGAACAGGTGCTTGCACCTAACTTCAAGTTCAAAACAAAGGATGACACTAAAGACTATGATTCCGATGATGATGAAATCAATGAAGCAAAGGAAGATGATGATAACCATATTTATATAAGAGGTTTTAAAGAGCCCTCTACCCAAAAGGTGAGTAACATTATAGAATCTGATTTAAATGACCTTAAAGCGAAAGTTTTACAGGATGATGATATGATTAAGGCATTGCCTGGGAATGTTGAGCCGGAGGTAATCAATCAGGTTCTAATTCCTAAAATTATTAGGGAAACCTATCCGGATTTAACCGAAGAAGAAGTTGAAGAAGTTCGGCAGCATATTGTGGTGGATTCTGTAGTTAAAAATGGAACCATAGAGGAACAAGGTGATAAGCGCTTTATTAAGATGGCTGATAGTTTTGTGAATATTGAAGATATCCATATTGATCTAATAGATAGCATTAATCCATTTCAAAAAGCCTTTGAAATACTTTCAAAATCTGTTACCGCTTCTGTATTTAGGGCAATTCAGGAAACCATAGATGCTTCTAGGATTACAATGACAGAAGAGGAGGCCATTATCCTGTGGCCTAAAATAAAAGATTGGGTTCAGAAAACTGGTAACCAACCTGATATTAAATCTTTAGATCCCAAAGAAAAAAGAATGGCTGAAGCCGTTATTTTCCTGAAGGAATTAAAACGCAAACAGAAACAGAATGTCTAAGAAGAAATTAAGTATAGAAGATATATTTGAGGACGATGATTTAGGTATTTTGGAATCTAAATCCAGTAAGACTTCAGTTAAATCTGAAGATCAACGATTGGTTGACTCTTTTGAGGAGATTAATAGCTTCATTGATTCCAATGGAAAGGAACCGGAGCAGGGGAGCGGAATGTCTGAAATGCGTTTACAATTAAGACTGCAGGGCTTTCGATCATCTGATCACAAAAAAGAAATTCTAAAGCCTTACGACAGGCATAATCTTTTATTTCAAAAGCGAACTCCAAAGTCAGTCACTGATATTTTTAATGACGATGAACTGGATATTCTGAATCCTGATGCTGAAGCAGAATCAATTTTTGAATTTAACCATACCCCAAAGAATTCAGAAAGGGCTGAAACCGATTTTGTGGCCCAGAGAAAACCTTTGACAGATCAAGAATTTGAGCCATATAAAAAGCTGTTTCAAAAAGTACATAAAGAAATTAAATCAGGCCGGAGAACCCTTAAAGAATTTAGAAAGGCCGATAAAAACTTAAAAGAAAAGCATTTCTATATTGTTGATGGAATGCTTTGTTACCTGGAAATGGCAGATATTTCTTTAGTAGAAATGGGTGACAAATCTGGGAAAAGATTACGTAAAGAGGGTCGAACACGTACTGTATTTGATAATGGAACCTATAGCAATATGCTTTATCGTTCCCTGGGAAAAATATTAAGCAAGAATGGCCGTATAGTTTCAGATACTGATGAAGCCGCAGAAAATGAACTGGCAGCTAATGCCACCCAAGTAGAACCGGAAGATGTTGAAAGCGGATGGATTTATGTTTTACGTTCAAAATCTAAAAATCCAGAGATTGCTTCTATAAAAAACCTTCACAAAATCGGTTTTTCTACAGTTGATGTAAAAAGAAGGGTTGTAAACGCTGCGAATCAATCTACCTATCTCAATGCCGATGTGGAAATAGTAGCTACTTTTAAATGCTTGAATTTAAATACTCAGAAATTCGAAAACCTGATTCACCGCTTCTTTAAAGATGTCCAGTTGCAAATCGACATTTTAAGCCAGGGTAATCAGCGCGTTTCCCCCAGGGAATGGTTTGTAGTTCCTTTTCCCATTATAGAGAGGGTAGTAGAACTATTTATTTCAGGAGAAATTGTGAACTACCGGTATGATGTGGAGAATGAGGGGATTATTGAGATTGATCGTAAGTTCTAAGAAATTATAAATTATCTAATTTTTCAGGTTTCCGTTCTGGATTATACTGTTCGAATAAATAGGAATTTTTTGTTTCGATATAATCTTTAAAATGATCTTCAGGCCTTTCTATAAATTTCACCCTCTTGACAGGTATATTGTGAATCATCTTATATTCTGTAAGAAATTTATTCTTTCTTTTCTTACTTCTTTTATCCCAATTCTCTCCAAATCCGATACGATAATTATAATATAAAAAAAGTTGCTCATCATTTGACAGTTGAGCTCTGAGTAATTTCAAATAGTGTTTTGCTTTATCCTTAGAAATAATATTATCTTTTTCTCGAGAAACAATATAATCTACTGTACTATAGAGATGCCTATAATAATGTCCTAACCTGTTCTCGTGACCTGAAAAAGGTTTATACTTAATATATAGGGGTATATATCTGCCATTAATGTTAAACTTATTTTCTTTACTGTAAGAATCAGAATGTTTCTTCCTAATATTCTTAAGTTTTAATTTGAACTGTTGAAATCGATAAAAATTCCATTTTTGAACATTTTCCGATTCTATTCCAAAGAAGAAAATTTCATAAGCAACTTGAAATAATCTCTCTTTATCCTTATCAGTTTTTGGTTGCAACATTAACTGTGCTATTTCAATAATAGCTTCTAGTTCTGTAACCATTGTTACAAATACTTTTCTTTGAGAAGTTTGTCTTTGGATTTTTTGTAAACTATACTTGTCACCAGATTGTTTAGTTACAATGTGATCATAACCATCAATATTAAATTCATTTACATTTTCCTTGTGTAATTTCAGCATTTCAAAAAATAGCTGATCAACTTCTTGAATTTTAAACTGTTCCTGTATTTTTTTGTTGGCTTGATATTGAACTAAAAATGCAATAAACGTAAGTAAAGCGGCAGAGATTCCTATAAATGGAGACATTAAACCATTCAATGTAATTCCGATCTCATTTCCTGCTTGGTAGTTTAAACTTGGTAACCATTCAGGATTAGATTTAGGGATTATTAAGGGTGCAAAAACAGCAAAAATTAATAAAGACAAACTCAGAATTCCAAAGAACCAAAGCCAATTTCGTAAGGTAGAATCCTTCATAAATTAAAACCGACTTTTCTATTTTCCTGAATTATCTAATGAACTTGCTTTTAATAAAGCTTTCTCAACAATTTCTGATAAACCCGCAGCTGAATCACTTTTTTCTGAATAGTTAACAAGGTTCTTGAAATATTCATTCGATTGACTATAGGGTGCTTTGGTTTGTAATTTATTAAGGGTTTCAATTAATTTTTTCTGAAGTGCAAAAAATTGCTTTTCAGATGAGCCTAAATGTTTTGCGTAAGTTTTTCCTTGTTCCATCGTCAATGCATTCTCTAACAAGCTTTTATTCGCATTAACTGAACTAGCTGAATAAACCTTACTAAGAAGTCTTTCGAATCGAAACCCAGCAATATACCTTTCATTTTCCATGATCTTATTTAGTTTGGTCCACTTTGTCTAATTCATTTTCCTTGTAATAGCCATATTTTATATTTAAATCCCGAAAAATTAAGAATAAATCAAATTTAGTTCCACCTTCTTGCATCCATCTAAGTAATTCATTTAGAGTGACTTCAAGGTGGGTGGTAATGTATGCTTGTCTAGGATCAGCCCCTCGCCGGCCACTGGCATCCTTTTTTTTGCCACCGGTTAAAAAAATGTTTTTTTCTTCTCGGACAAAGGTGCTAAATTCAGATTCTGATTTGGGAGGTAAATGCGTTCTAAGTATACCTTCAATAGCATAAAATAATCGAAAAGATTCAGAAGGATTTTGTTTGTCATTTATCAGATCTAATTGAATCAGTTCTTCTTCAAAGTCAGTTTCTAAACCAAGTTGAAAGCCTGAGTTCTTATCAGATTCATCGGCTAATTTTTTAATTTCTTCTAAAGTTGTATCTCTTTCGAGTTTCTTATTTTCCATAGAACTACTAGTTTGATATTTTTTCAATTATTTTTCTTGCTTGATCTGCTGGGCTTTCATTTGTGTCCCATAAATTAGTTTTTAGGGATCGAACAGCCATTTCGGATTTGATCAAAAATCGATTAAACTTTTTATATAATACACCACTTTCCTGTGGGTGATCGTGAAGATAGAAACCGTAAATTATAGAGGGGTGTACATTATTTTGTTCAGCATATTGTGAAACCAGAAATGGATTGAAAATATTTGGTTTTAAGAAATTCATTCTTTCCTCTGGAAATAAAATTTCTCTAGCAAATTTATTGGCTCTTTCTTCATTAAGTAAAAGTAAGTCGGAAGCTCCAGATAGATGGTAACTCTTTCGACTAAGCTCGTCGAAATCAAAAAGAACGTGGCATATTTCGTGCAACAAAGTGAACCACATTAGATCATATCTTTCGTATTGATCAGTTAAAATGATACAGGGCTTATTGTCTACGATAAAAGTAGCACCTTTCACAGCAGTTTTAGAAACGTATTTCTGAACTATTACCGTAACGCCTAGTGAATAAAGAGCTTTAATCACAGTAATTAAGCCATTATCTACTAAGCGAGTATAGGGACGGATTTTGGTAACTATTTTTTTTAATTCTTCTGGATCGAATTCATTCGGATTGTTAATAGCTTCAAATTGTAAATATGCAGCTTTAATCCAAAACGTATTCATAACTTCATCCGCAGACCTTTTGGTCTTACTGAACAGCGGATAGGCAACTGAATTGTGATAATCAAAAATGTTATCAATTTCAAAGAAATTTAAAATTCTTTTTTCTATTTCCTCAAAGTTTGTTTTTGTTTTAAGAAATCCCAATTTATACAACCTTTCAATATCAAAGTTACGTAGTATAAAATTTGCCTTTCTATTATCTTCAATCTCAGATATCGATTCAGTTTTAAGTGTAGATACATAAACTTGTATTGTGTCCTCGATCTTTAAATCAAGGAAATTACTGATTTTGATTATAGATATAATATCTACTTTTTTACTTTCACCAGTTATAATTCTATTAAGAGTATCTTTATTTATACCCAAAACCTTAGATAACTGCCGGTCAGAAGAAATCTTCAATTCTTCTTTTTTATCCTCTATAAGCTCCTTGATAGTTTTATGGTTATTAATACCAAGAAGGTTATAGATTTCCTTCATTTGATAATCTTCTTTCATCTACACCAAAATTGAAATACAAATATAATCTAAAAAAATATAGATTTAATATTTTTGTCTCAAAAATGAGCCAATAGTTTTGATGAAGTCCAAAAGATTTAGAAGCCGGATTTGTCACCTATTTGTCACCTGAAAATAAAAAACCCAGTAAACATAGTGCTTACTGGGTTATTAAGTGGAGTCGGAGGGGGGATTATAGAAATTCGATAGAACCCATTTATATTATATAGTGTAAGAACGATTGGTAGAACCAGGTTTCAGAAAAGAGTCTCGGCAGCTATATATAATTTTATAACTAGCTCTCAATGAGAGAAGGTGAAAGTAAAGATTAACAATAAATTTATAAAACTGATATCAGTTAAATTATATTTTTAATTTCCAGGAACCAGAAAAAACAATAGGAACGAAATATACCAATCGCCCCTTATGCTCTTTCCCTTCATTCTTCACTCAACCCCCAAAAAAGGAACCTCGTGATCATTCCGGGAACCGCTTCCGGAGCGATCCGTATATTTCTAATTTTTATGCTTTTTCCTGCTGGCTGGAAATTGCCTCCATTGCATTCCGGCAAATACCAGGCATCGGAAATTTAAAATCAAATTGGACAGCTGAATTTGATCTTGCGTACTTCCGTATTGCCCTTTATTGTCATTGTTTTTGTCCCAAAAACACCGCCAACCAGGTCAACTTTTCCGGGATAGCGGAAAAGCGCCGGCGATCAAATTCAGCAGGATCTAATTACGGGCCGAATCCCCTATTCAATCCCCCTTTAACGACAAGCAAAATAACAAAACCGGCCTGTATTGGCAGCAAGCATTTTTTAAAAAACTTTCTCCGGAAAAAAGTCGAAATTTTTTAATGCAGTCGTGGCCTCCTAAAATAACTTGCCTCCAATGGCCGCTTTTGGATCTGATGGCTAACGACAGGGGGCAACGATTTCATAGGTGATCCTTAAATGCCCTGCGAAAGGAGCTGCCGATATAATTATTTAGAAACAAAATAATTAGCAGAAAAAAGATGAATATTTAACTAAAATAATATGTGTAACATTAGTAATATACGTAATAAAGTGTTATATTTAAGTATCTTAATAACAATTATTTATTCATTTAAAAACCTAAAATTATGTCTTTAAGAAATCAAAATTCTATTACGTTAACTGGTAGACTAGGGAGCGATGCTTCACTAACAAAAGTATCCGAAAAAAGCCAGTATGTGAGTACTTCTATTGCTCATAATGAAAGTTACCAAAATCAATCTGGTGACTGGATAAACAAAACCCATTGGGTCAATATCAAAGCTTGGGGTAATGTGGCCAAAAGCTTTGTGGAAAATTCAAAGAAAGGAGATGAAGTAACCGTACAAGGGAAACTTAAAACTTATGCTTTCAAGAACAACGATGATAAAGAAGTATCTGGAATTGAAGTTGTTTTTGAAGATTTTGTAGTGAATTCCAAAGCTTAATAAAAATTATTACTCCCCCTCTATGTGGTGTATGAGGGGGATTTTTTCTAATTAAAAAACAAAGACAATGAAATCTGTAAATATTAAAAATTTAAAATTATCTCAGATCACAGCAGACCCTTCACAGCCGAGGAAAACTTTTAATGAGGAATCATTATACGATCTGGCCGGGAGTATTAAAAAGCACGGTGTTATTCAGCCTATTACTGTTCAACCTTTGGAAAAAGGCTATATCATTGTAATGGGGGAACGCAGATTTAGAGCTTCCAAAATAGCAGGTAAAAATACTATTCCTTGTATTGTAAGGGAGTTTTCTTCTGATGATGTGAGGGAAGTTCAAATTATAGAGAATCTACAGCGTGAAGATGTAGATACTATCGAAGAAGCGGAAGCAATTTCTTACCTTATTGAAAAGTATTCTCCCGAAGAAATTTCTAAGCGAATTGGGCGTAGTATTCCTTTTGTGTATCAAAGGGTTAAATTAGGACAGTTAATTGAACCTTTCAAGGGGGCTGTAAGAAACAAGAAACTTCCTTTAGGTTTGGCTGTTCGAGTAGCTGCATTTTCTGCGGAAGATCAAAATATAATGGCTGATCATTTGGGAAATGATTTTATGGAATGGCAGGTTAAAAGCCTTATTTCCGATACCACTTTTGATTTAGTTTCAGCACCTTTTAATTTGGATGATGAAGATTTATTACCAAAAGCTGGGGCTTGTTCAGTTTGTCCTTTTAATACTCTCAATAATGGAGATTTGTTTGGTGAGGGGAAACCAATTTGCACGAAAGGGAATTGTTTCCAGGCTAAGAAAACCAAATCATTTTTAAAGTTGGTTAAGGAAGCTAAGGTAACAGGAGATATTATAATTCCAGATGTCAATTCTTGGAATATAGCGGATTCTAAAAATCAAGAGATCATTAAAATTATGGAATCTCATAAGTTTAAAGTTTTTTGTTCCTATCAGGTTTCTTATTTAAAAGAGCCGGATAAGCCAACTTTAGAAGAAATCATACGAGATAATTTTTTGGATTACAATGAAGAAGAAGATGGAGAGGAAGCCAATCAAGATTTTGCCGATGCAATGGAAACTTATGAAAGCGATTTTAAAGAGTGGGAAGAAGCCAAAGAAAATGGTTTTGTAAATGGCAAGCTTTTCAATACAGCCAATTACACGACTACTGATGTTTTGGTTCAACTCCCAGAGGAAGGAGAAGAAGCCGAAATTAATAGCTCTACTGTTCCTGTATCTCAAAAGAAAATGGATGAATGTACACCTGAAGAACAGATAATCAAAATTAAAGATCGCGAGAAGCGTAAAAAGGAAATTGAAGGGGGCAGAGAGTTTGAGGAAATTGTTACTTCGGTTAGGACAAATGGCTATCTGGATAAAGAAGAAGATGTAAGTGAAGATGAAATTATTGCATTTTGTATTACCGCTATTCAAACCAATATCGGATGGCACGGAAAAGATATCTTTAAAAATGAAGCTTTCTACGCTAAAAACTCGAAATCCAAAAACTACTTTGAGGAATTTAAAAAGGATTACCACAAAGGAATATTTAATAAGGTTTTTAGGTACTTTATTTTAAATCAGGTTTCCCTTGGGGAAAGCACAGCTGATTCAAGCAACGGGAACAATGGTTTTTACCATTCTGTAAAGGATTATTATAAAACAGAGATTGACTTGATAAAACAGGCTTATAAAAAGCGTGAGGAAGCCAGGGAAGCTAAGATGCAAAAGCGGATCGATGAATTGGAAGAAAAAGTAAAAGTTTTACAGGTTAATTAAATACATCTAAAGGGCAGGGGAAACCCTGTCCTTTTATCTTTTAAAACTGTAAATTAAAATGAAGCCAGGGGAGAGGGGTTAATTTTTCGCGGTTTTTTCTGTTTCTCAGGAACCAGAAAAAACAATAGGAACGAAATATACCAATCGCCCCTTATGCTCTTTCCCTTCATTCTCCACTCACCCCAAAATAGGACCTCGTGATCATTCCGGGAACCGCTTTCGGAGCGATCCGTATATTTCTAATTTTCATGCTTTTTCCTGCTGGCTGGAAATTGCCTCCATTGCATTCCGGCAAATACCAGGCATCGGAAATTAAAACCAAATTGGACAGCTGTATTTGATCTTGCGTACTTCCGTATTGGCCTTTATTGTCATTGTTTTTGTCCCAAAAACACCGCCAACCAGGTCAACTTTTCCGGGACAGCGGAAAAGCGCCGGCGATCAAATTCATCAGGATCTGATTACGGGCCGAATCCCCTATTCAATCCCCCTTTAACGACAAGCAAAATAACAAAACCGGCCTGTATTGGCAGCAAGCATTTTTTAAAAAACTTTCTCCGGAAAAAAGTCGAAATTTTTTAATGCAGTCGTGGCCTTCTAAAATAACTTGCCTCCAATGGCCGCTTTTGGATCTGATGGCTGACGACAGGGGGCAACGATTTCATAGGTGATCCTTAAATGCCCTGCGAAAGGAGCTGCCGATATAATTATTTTAAAACAAAAATAATTAGCAGAAAATAAGTTGATTATTTAACTAAAATAACAAGTGTAACATTAGTAATATACGTAATAAAGTGTTATATTTAAGTGTAATTAAAAAACCAAGACAATGAAAAATTCCAATTCAAAACAAGAAGCAAAGTTTAAACAGATGGCCGAAGGTATTATTAAACTTTTTGAGAGTGTTAGCCAAGATGATTTTAAATCCTGGAACAATATTAATATAGGAATGCCTCATAATCTGGAATCAGGTAAAAATTATCAGGGGTTTAATTTTATTTACCTTTTATCAGAAATGATGTGTAATGATTTCACTCATCCCGTTTTTGGAACATTTAGCCAAATCACACATAAAAATGGAAGTGTAAATAAAGGTGCTAAAGGATTTCCTATTACTCACTATAATTACATTTGGAAGTATAAAGGTAAAACAGTTGAATATGATTATATAAAATCATTGAGCCAACAGCAAAATAAAACAGTTTCGGAATTTATTTCTAATAATGATGATATTTCTGGTAAAGGGTATTTTAAGTTTTTCACTGTATTTCATATGTCTCAAACTTCTCTGGCTGGAGAGTTTGAAAATTCTACTCCGTCCCCTTTTTCCCTCGATGCTTTAGATATGGAAGTAGGAGCACTATTAAATAACCTGAAAAGAGATAAAGGTTTAAATTTAGTTTCCAAACCTTCAAATAGGGCTTATTATTCTCCTGCTACAGATCAGGTTTGTGTACCTGATTTTAGCCAATTTGATGAGAAAGAATTTTATTATGCTGTCATATTTCATGAGTTAAGTCATTGGACGGGTCACCCAGATCGTTTAAACAGACAGTTTGGTAAAAATTTTGCCAGCGAAGAATATGCTTTTGAAGAATTGGTTGCAGAACTATCTTCACTCTTTATTTGTTCTCAGTTCGGTATAGAAAAGAAAACTGATAGATCCGCCGCTGCTTACCTAAAAAACTGGTTGACAATTTTTAAGAGCGATATAAATTATTTGATTAAAGCTAGTAAAGAATCCATAAAGGCTACACATTTTATATTAGAATAGAATAGAATAGAATAGAAGAGGGGCTAGTTGATTATATTTTCTGCTAGCCTTCACCTCTAATTTTGCGCGGTTTTTTCTGCTTCCCAGGAACCAGAAAAAACAAAAGGAACGAAATATACCAATCGCCCCTTATGCTCTTTCCCTTCAAGAATTATCACTTACAAGCATAAAAAAATTAACATTAATAATACTTCTTACCCAAAAAAAAATTTCAAGAAGTTCTAAATTTCTTCTCTTGCGTTTGCATCTGAAAGAAAAAAATAACGGAACTTTAGTTTTATATTATTATCTTATACCCATACCCCCTCACGTTCACGATCTGGATATTTTTATCTTTGCTGAGTTTTTTTCGAAGCTTTGAAATGAAGACATCCATGCTACGGGCACTAAAGAAGTCGTCATCGCCCCATAACTTTTTTAGGATAATGGATCTGTCCAGGATTTGATTTTTGTTTTTGCATAAATGAAATAACAGGTGTGCTTCGCGGTGAGTAAGGAATTCGTTTTGTTCATTATTGTACGACAGAGTCTGCTTTGGAAAATCAAAAATATACTGGCCAATCTTCAAGATTTCTGACTCTTGCTGCAGTTTGTTGCGGTTAAGTAGATTTTGAATGCGTACAATAAGCTCTTCCATACTAAAGGGCTTTTTTAAATAGTCATTCCCCCCAACACTAAAGCCTTCTAATACATCCACTGTCTGCGACTTAGCCGTAAGAAAAATGATTGGGATATTTTTGTCCAATTGGCGGATTTCTTTGGCCAAAGTGAAACCATCTTTTTTTGGCATCATCACATCCAGCACCAGAACTTCGGGAGTCTTTTCCTGATATCTTCTGAGAGCCTCATTCCCGTCAGCAGCTAGGAAAACCACAAAATTTCTGGTTTCCAGGCTTTCTTTTACTATCTGCGCCAGGGCAGGTTCATCTTCAGCCAGCAGTATTCTTATCTTTTCAGCCATTTCTCGGTAAGGTAATTATAAAAGTAGTTTGGTTGTTTAAGTCGAGTTCCACGCTTCCTCCATGTTTTTCAATAATGTTTTTGGTATAATAAAGTCCAATTCCGAAGCCTTTCACATCGTGCGTATTCCCTTTCGGGACCCGATAAAATTTATCAAAAACTTTTTCTGCCTGAGGTTTAGTGAGGCTGTTGCCATTATCGCTTATCTTGATTTTAACGACTTCTTTTTCAGAAGAAACCACGGCCTCTATTTTGTTGCCGCCGTATTTTACTGCATTGTCAAAAATATTATTTAGTGCATTTTCTAGGTGAAAAGCATCTGCAATAATGAAGATTTTCTTTTCTTCCGCATCAAATGAAAATTCCTTGTTTAGGGCGAGGTTGTGGTGTTTTTCAACCAAATCTGATAGCATCCTGTACAGTGGAACTTCTTCTTTTTTAAGTTGCAGGTTGTCTCCGTCCAGTGTCGCTGTCTCCAGCAACTTTTCCACCATCATCTGAAGTTTATTCAGCTGGTTATTCGAAACGAGGAGATAATTCTTTGTCTTTATGGGATCATTTTCTTTGTTGAAAAATTCAATTCCTTCCAGCGCGACTTTTACAGTGGAAATAGGTGTCTTGAATTCGTGGGTAATATTGCTGATGAGATCATTTTTTAGCTCTGCTAATTGTTTTTGCCGATTGATAATTCTTAAGAGAAAGAAAAGACAAGCCACAACTGAAGCGACTAAAATCGTTGAGAGTATAATTCCAAATAAATTCCGTCTCAGAATTGTTGTGGTCAAATTTGTAAACATTAGTTCAAAATGACTATTTTTTGGAAGATAAGCTGCCTTTGCAGTTGTGCTAAGAACATTTTTTTCTACAACATCTGTATTGTACGTCTGTACTACACCATTGTTGCTTTTAAATTTATATGCATAATCAACATTTATATTTTTGGCAGACAATTGATCATTTAAATAACTATTAAGGATAGAAATTTCCAGAGTATCAACTGTAAATGATAAAATTATTCGTTTGGCGAGATCTGTTATGGTATTTTCCGAATCCAGTTTATCTGTACCTAAAGCTTTTTTTTGGTCATCGAGCCCAGGCCCTGAAATAATATTCATTTTGGAAATATCATTTGGATCAATCCTATCAAGAATATCGATTCCTTTTCCTGTATCCTGTTGATCTATTCTGCTAAGCAAGCTGTCAAATTCAGTGTTTTTCAAGATTTCACCATCTTTTGAAACCGAAATGCCGATAGTATTTCTATCTGCTAAGTCTATGAAATAAGAATCAATCGCACTATCTAAACTGCTTTGTACCTCCCGTATTAATTGCTGTTCTCCATCAATATAGTTCTTGTAATTCCAGTAAAATTGGATGCTTAAAGTTGCTAGAATGACTGTACAGATGAAGTAGAGGATAGTTCTGAAATTCCAGTTTCGCATAAGCAAAAGTAATTTTTTCCTTCCCTGTTACCAAGGTTGGTTAACACTAGTTAACATTACTTAACACTCGGTATTGAAGAGAATATGCACTTTTGATTCAAGAAACACGGGGACGTTCTAACATCTAAACGTCAATATATGCACCAATTAACCTTAGATACATTTAGAAGGATAGGTGCCGTGGTTCGAGATATTCACCACGAATTTGGCTCAGAGGAAAAAAAAGAATTTACAGCTTCTAGGTTAGTCGTGATAACTGATATGATTCACTTAAGCCAATAAAAATGAAGAAGCTTTTAATTCTGTCTATCTCTTTTTTCACTATATGTTTTCAATCTATATCTTCACAAGAGGTAAATCAATATGAAGAAATTGTAGCCCGGACTTTTGAGGCAGTTGACAAAGGAAATCCTGCAGAATTAATGACTTTTTTATCTGAGGATTTCACAATAGCAGGATATTCGGGTGAAATTGCAAGAAAGATTTTACATCGGCTGGTTTCTCAAATAGGAGAGACTATTAAGGATTACAAAGAAAAAAAGAGAACAGAAAATGAAAATGTTGTAGAGCTGGTTTATTCTGTTGAATTTGAAAAGATGGGAAGGAAGGAGTCTGTCTTTACTTTTAACAGAGAACATCAGTTAATTGGATTAGAACTTTTCAAAATGGAGGTAAAAGTGTTGGAGGAAGGAGAAACAAAAATAAATATGCCTTCCAAGAAAATTATTGAAATACCTTTCGAAAAGGCAAGAGGTTTAGTTGTAATAAAAGCTTTGTTGAATGGTAGGGAAAGAAAATTTCTATTAGATACCGGATCACCAAGAGTAGTACTGAATTCGAAATATGGTTTACCAGAGGATATTAAACATGAAACGATTTCTTCCACAAAAGATGTGAACGGCAGCAACATTTCTGGAATGAATATCAAAAAAATAGAAAACCTGGATTTCGGAGGAATTGAATTAAATGACCAGAAGGTTGTAACGATGGATTTGACTCATCTTGAAGAAAGTTTAAAGATGGACTTATCTGGCATAATTGGTTACGAATTAATTAAAGATTATGATATTGTTTTTGATTATGAAAACCTAATTCTTACACTTATTGACCCTGAATTTTTCGAGACTTATAGAGAAGATCATTTGAAGGAAATGAGTTTTATAAAAGCTCCCCTAAAAATGAGAGGGCACATCCCTGTTTTAGAAGTTCAAATTGGCACTGGACTTTTTAATTTCGGAGTAGATAGTGGTGCTGAATCAAACCTCATTGATAATAATTTATTTTCATCACTTAAAGAACATTTGAGTAAAATTCATGTGGATAATTTAATTGGAGGTGGCAGAAATTCTGCCCAAGTCAAAAATGGAGTATTAGAGAAAATGTCTATTAATAATAAACACTTTCAAGATTTAAATACAGTTTTTACTGATATAACTCATCTCAATAAAGATAAAGAAAGGGAGATTCAAGGCTTAATTGGTTACCCCATCCTATCAAGACAAAGAACCATAATTTCATTTAGGAGAGAAGAAATATTACTTGAAATAAAGTAATCTCAAAGGATTAAAAACCTCTGCTAAAAATTGACGCGCTGGGTGTCTTCAAGCTAGCTCACTCTGAGAATTGAATGAAACCTATTTTGCGGCTAATATGTACAATCGGAAGAAAAAGAATTAACTAAAAATAAATAAATGAAACATTTTATCATATTTCTGTTTTTATTGAGCTGGAGTTTGCAAGCCCAGAAAGGCGTTGTGTATTACGGGCAAATAAAAAGTCCTGGTATGAAAAGTTCTGCCGGTCCAGATCTTAATTCTTATTTGGTTTTCGACATAGATAGATCTTATTATGTCACAGCAAAAGATTCATTGGAAAGGGCTGATGTAAGGAGTGAAAATATTTATAAAGGTGAAGGCGATCGACGAGTAGTCTATAACGGAGCTAAAACTACAGAGTTTGGCGAGCAAGTATATTTCGATCGCGATAAAGATAGCTTGTGGTGGAGCGAGCGCTTTCAAGGCTATATTTATATTTCAGAAAAGAGGCCTTTGATAGACTGGGAATTGAAAAAAAGAACTAAAAAGATTGGGAATTTTAAAGCAAAAAAAGCTATTGGAGAATTTAGGGGTAGAACCTATACGGCCTGGTATACCACAGAAATACCACTTCCATACGGCCCCTGGAAACTTCAGGGATTGCCAGGGCTAATCCTGGAAGCATATGACGAATCAAAAGAAATGTATCTATATTTTAAAAATGTAGAATATCCTACGGAAAAAGAAGTAGCAATATCAAAGGTTCAGAGGCCAAAAGGTGACGAAGGAAAGTGGGAAACCATTGAGGACTTCGAAAAGATGCTGCGAAACAGCTTAACCAGAGCTTATAACAGGATGGTTCTTAATGCAGAAAAAAATGGTTCAGATAAACCTGAAAAACCTGTCTTTCGTGAAATTTATATAGAGTCTTTTGAATGATTGCAAATAAATGGAAGAAGTTCTTTTTATTCATTTCATTAGTCATAATCCATAATAAAGCCCAGTCTCAATCAGAAATTATAGGAAGTGTGGAAGATTATAAAGGAAATCCTGTAGAGAGGGCAAGTATATTATTGCAGGACGCCGAAGAAAATATCCTTGGCTATGATTATTCTAATAAAGAAGGAGAATTTGTTCTACAATTGGAGGAACCGGAATTGAATTTGGAAATTTTAGTTGTTGTTTGTCAGAGTTTGGGTTATGAGGTGCAAATGGATACAATTTCGAATCTTGAAAGTAATAAAGGGTATGAAGTTAATTTTAGATTAAAAGAAAAGATTGAACAACTTAACGAGGTAGTACTGGAATCGAGCCAAAAAATATCGGCCGAGGGAAATGTTACAACACTAAGAACAGCACCGTTCTCAGACGATACGGAGCAAACGGTTGAGGATATGTTAAAAAAATTGCCCGGAATAGAAGTGTTAGAAGACGGTTCAATAAAAGCACATGGAAAATTTATAAACAAGTTATTAATTGAAGGTGAAGATATGTTCGCCAATGATTATCAATTACTTTCTAAAAATTTAGATGCAGAAGTTTTGGAGGCAGTGGAGATTATCGAAGCGTTTGAAGATAACCCGGTTCTGGCAACAGTGCTGGACTCTGATAAAGTGGCTTTGAACCTAAAGTTAAACGATGAGCTAAAAAATATCTGGTTTGGGAACATTAAAGTTGGCACTGGTACGTCCGAAAGGGTTATGGGCGATGCCAATATAGGTCTGTTACGTAACAAGATTAAATTATTTTATTTTGGGAATATTAATAATCTTGGAAATAAGGCTTCAGATCAGTTGGGAACTTCCCCGTCTTCTCTTAATATTAGTACAGCTTACCAGGAAGAAAGAATTGAAAATGACATTAAACCGGTCTATTCCATAAACAAAAGAGAGAACAATATTTTAAAAGAGGGGCAAAGTATTTTTAATATGGCCTTCTCAAATTCAATTGGACTCGTCACAAAGCTTACCCCAAAATTGAGTATAAGAGCGACAGGTGCTTTTATTAATGACAATCAAGATCAAGCTTTTAATTCCGAAACTATTTTTGCTGTTGATGAAAATCCTATAAACATTCAGGAAATTAGCCATACCAATCACATTAACAGGATCGGAAATGGTGAACTGGAATTGAAATATTCAATAGGCAGTAAGTCATACCTTAAAAATGTCCTGGTTTACCAGAACCATCCTGAAAATTATAGGAATCGACTTTTGTTTAATGAAAATATTATCAACCAAACCTTATCCAACAAAGAGAGCTCTATCTACAATCATTTAAATTATAGTTATGCCTTAAACCGCAGGCACGTGATCAATAGTTACTTGTATATGGGTAGAAATGAAGTTCAACAAAAGACCAGTATTGAATCACCTATATTAAACCATTTGTTTTCTGTTCCTGATGATTCTTTTATTCGGCAGGGATCTCAAGATTTAGTTAAGAGTTACGGATTGAAAACAAATCTTTTTTCAGATTGGGGCAAATTGGAACATAGATTGGATTTGGCAGTCGAGGCTTTAAATAAAAACAGGCGTACCCATTTAGGTCTTGATGTCCCTAATGCCGGGGATAATGTTGTGCTAGACAGTCTTCATAATAATTTACTTTTTACCCAGAAGGAGATAAAATTAAAATCGAAAACCAGTTACTCCTTTTCCGAAAAGATTAAAATAGGAATAGGTTTATCTTTTAATTATTTAGATTTAAGCACAGGGATCCAAAGTAAAAACGGATGGATTTTTAATCCTGAAATTGATTTGGATTTACGCAAACTAAAAATGGGTCGTTTTAAGTT
The DNA here is from genome assembly GCF_031846525.1 of Autumnicola patrickiae. NCBI lineage: Bacteria > Pseudomonadati > Bacteroidota > Flavobacteriia > Flavobacteriales > Flavobacteriaceae > Autumnicola > Autumnicola patrickiae. Next base: position 2,111 of record NZ_JAVRHM010000021.1, on the reverse strand, counting down.
TAGCTACGGAAAAACCTATGGTTTACCGGAATCAAATGTTTTTCTGCAAAATTATCACTTGACAAATTACCGATCTTTTCAACGCGGCTTAGGAGATTTAAACCTCATAGAAAGGGAAGCATTCAAATTTAATTACAGATGGGCAAATGATTTAGAATCACAAGCAATCACCTTACGCTTGAAATATGATAATTCCGATAATAAATATACCACCACAAACCTAATAAATGAGAATTATAGCCTCTCAACCTTTCGCTTTGTAAGTGGAGGGGAACGTTTCTCGGGAAATCTGGATTTCACCTCTTATTATGAAAAACTGAATTTTTCAACTAACCTTAGAACTTCTCAAAATTTGTCAGCAACCCCAATAGCTGCTAATTCTTCCGAGTTTAGGGAGCTTAGAAATTATTCATCATCATATCACTTAACTGCATCTACTTATTTCGATTCACCTATTAATTACAGTTTCGGTCTAAATTATTATAAGAATGAATCGCAGTTTAACGGTATAGTATCCGCTTCTCAATGGGCAAATGAGAGTTTTGAAATTACCTATTTTATTTCGAGTGAATGGAGTGCAACATTAAACAATGAGTTGTATCAAATCGAGAACAGTTCATCATATTTTCTCGGTAGCACGATTAATTACAAGCCAGATAATAAGGATTTATCATACCGTTTGGCTTTGCATAACCTGGCAAATGAAAAAAGGCTGAATACAGTGGCTATCGATGAATTTATGACCTATCGGTCAAGTGTTCCGTTAATTCCAAGGTATGTATATCTGGAAATAAAATATAGGTTCTAAGAAAGTTTTTAATAACCGGGACGGGAGCTAACGGCATCTCAGATGCTAATTTTGTTTTAATGTATATGATAAATCAAGTCATTGAAATGAGCTTAAAAAGATTCTGGAATTCACTATGTTTGATGAATAAAGGGATATAAATGTAATACTACATTTTATTTCGAAATAAAATGTAGTATTACATTTATTAGTACGTTGTAATGCATTTAACTAAAACCAATGAACAATAATTCAATCAAGCTAATTTTCTTCTCATTTTTGTTTTTATTAATTAATTTGTAAATCTGAAAGCAATACAAATCATATGAACCAAGTTGAACAAAATAAAAAATCAGTTGAAATACTTTGGAATAACTACATTAATGAAAACCCAAAAAATAAAAGTTTAGACACACCTATTTCTTTCTACTTCTGTGATAATGAATTTGATGCGAATGATTGTGCCGATTTGGTCGTAAAAGGAATAAAAAGAGCAACTGCGACGTCATTATGGTGGTACAAAAAAAATAATGAACCACTTCCTAAAGTGGGAGACCAATATATTGTAACTGATTGGAATGGAAATGCAAAAGCAGTCATTGAAACTACCAAAATTGAAAAAGTACCTTATAATAAAATTACGGCAGAATTTGCTGAAATGGAAGGCGAAGGAGATAAGTCTTTAGACTACTGGAAAAAAGTTCACGAAGCTTATTATAAAAAAGAAATGGAACCTCACGGAAGCGTTTTCAATGAAAATATGATTATCATCTGTGAATACTTCAAAACGATATATTAAATAATGAATAAAAGTAATTACATACTCAAAGAAATAGAACAGAGAGATATAAATAATATCCATAAAGGATTATCCAATTCTGAGATAACAGAATTTTATGATGTCCATTTTTCTACATTAGAAGAGACAGAAGAACAAATGGAATGGTATCAAAATTTAAAAAAAGAGGGCACTGGAATTTGGTGGGGAATTTATGACAAAAAAGATAATCAATTTTGTGGTGCTGGAGGTTTTAATGGTTTAGATAAAAACCACCAAAAAGCTGAAATTGGCTTATGGCTATTAAAAGAATATTGGGGGAAAGGAATTTTAAAAGAAGTAATGCCACAACTATTTGAACAAGGTTTTAAAAACTTAAATTTAAATAGAATAGAAGGTTATGTAGTAAGTGAAAACACAAAATGCAAAAGTGCTTTAGAGAAAATTAACTTTCAATTTGAGGGTACGATGCGAGAATGTGAAATTAAAAACGGAGAAAAAATAAGCGTAGATTTTTATTCTATTTTAAAAAGTGAATGGGAATAA